>JAGMDA010000371.1 GCA_023128935.1 Candidatus Eiseniibacteriota bacterium
GTGTGACGGCGTTACTCTGACGGGTTACACGAATGCGAGCGGCCAGGTTACAATCAACCTGGGTTACGGTGGTTGCTGCAATATGGGCGCTGCGGTCAATATCAAGGCCGATGGCGTGCTGATCCGTAGCTTCGATTGGTTCGTGAGCCCGGATTTTGACGGAGCCAAGGGTGACTGCGTGAGGGGCCTGGAGGACTTCACGGTATTTGGTAATGCCTGGCCAGGTGCAAGCCCCGGTTGCACCGATTACGATGGGAATGAATCGACGGACGTCGTCGACTTCACCATCTTCGGTGGATCCTGGCTACAGTACTGCACCCCTGCTCCTTAGTGCAACTGCGGTGTGCCGGCAACCAGCCGGCGCCCCGCACAAGGCTTGAAAAGAACGGCGGCCTGGAGATAATCTTCAGGCCGCCGTTGCTGTTTGCCTTGTCGTCTCTTCTCGGGCAAGTCCTGCTGGCGCGTAGATGCGGGATTGAACTTCCGGAGACGGAGGGTGTAGGGAGCATTAAGAGGGGTGGGTTCGGAAGGAGAGGCTCACATGCATCAAGGGGGGCTTCCGAAGGCCACGGCCGGTTTGATCCGCTTGCTCTGCCTGGGCGGTGCCGTGCTAGGTGGCATTTCGCTCGAACAGATACCCGCGCAGGCCGGTCCCCATGAGCGCGGGGTGCTCTTTGCTCACATCAACCCAGATCTCGAATATACCACATCATTTATGGACTACCGGGGAAAGTCAGACCTGCGCTCCTGCGAGGATGCGATCACCGACGGGCTGGTGGATCCGGAGAGAGCGCAGATCTGGTATGTCATGGCAAGCTTTGCCAGATCCCCTGGCCCCATCGAGCTGGCCGGCATTCAGTTCGGCTTCGAGGCCTTCGACTGCTCCGCGATCGATATTTACGAGTATGGTCCGTGCAATGGCGACGAAGGCCTGGAACTCTCGAGTAGTGGGTGGCCCGGGCCAGAAGAGGGCACGTCGCTCGTTTGGGGCGGTCGTGGTAGCAGCAGGTTTCCCACAACAGAGGTAGTGGAAATCTACTGGTTTGCTTCCTATGTCTATGGACGGGTCTCCATCGAACTTGGGGAGAACCCTGATTTCGGGGCCTATTTCGGGGCTCCTTTCCACACGGAGAACTACCCTCCCGAGAAGGATGAGATTGAAGAATTCGGGATTATCGGATTTGGTGAATCGGGCTACAATCCCTGTAGGCCTTCAGGCGCACTCGGTGCGTGTTGTGTATCGGACATGTGCCGCCTTACCACCAGGGAGGATTGCGAGTGGCTGGGGGGGATCTATCAAGGGGATAACACCAAGTGCTTCCCGAGCCCGTGTGAGCGCTACGAGGCGATCGAGACCAACTGGACTACGATCAAGAGGCTCTACAGGTTCTATCGGTAGTGGGGGGCTGAAAACGGAGTGCAGGGCTGGCGCCGCAACCGCGAGCGCCTCGAACACAGGGAGCGTGAGCAGATGAGAAGTATGGTCTGGGGGATCATCGCCGTGGCCCTATCGGGGGTGGTAGCAGGCGCGATGGGCCTTGAGTCAGAAAGCCTGATTGGGGGCGTCCTGATCGTGCACGCTCCCCCGGGAATTACCTACAGCATCGATCCACCTGAGGAGGGGTGGTGCCAGCATTACCTCGACAGCTATGCGATCACTGCGAGTGAGGAGCAGAATGCGCGCATCGATGCCACCCAACCCGAAACCGGGTCGGTTTGGTATGTCCTGGGCGCCTGGCAGTTCGCTAAGGAGTTCTGCGGGGTTGAGTTCGGGTTCGGCTCCTATGAGTCCGAGATCTACATCTTTGATGACCACGGCCCCTGCTATCCCGAGGCGGGAATGGAGCTACCCACGGCCGGTTGGCCCGGACCGAATGAGGGCACGCAGGTTGTCCCATCCGGTGCGGGTGATCATTGGTCGGGCAACTACGTTCCCATTTATTACTTCACGGGCTATGCCTACGGCAGCCAGGGGCAGATTCCCCTGAGTTTCAAGCCCTCGGGAGTGAACTTCGGGGGCTTCGCGAACTGCGAGGCCGTGCCGACGAAGTGGGAGGCGGCCTGCTTCGGTGCCATGGGCATCAATACCGCCGGCATCGAGTGCCACCCGGAGCCCCCTCCGCTGGAATATGCCTGCTGCCTGCGCCCCGCCGAGGATGAGGGGGGAGCCGAGTGCCAGGTCCTTACTCAGGAAGCCTGCAACAACAGTGGAGGCGAGTGGCAGGAAGGTATCGATATGTGCTGTCCCAACCCCTGCCCCACCTGGTGGGCTTGCTGCGTCGACAACGACTGCTACTTTCTGACCGAGGAGGATTGCACCTCCATGTCTGGGACCTGGTACCCAGGTCCCCGGTTTGGAGGTGCAGGCGGATACCTGTGCGAGTACACCTGCGAGGAGCTGGGGGATCTGCGCGCTTGCTGTCTCCAAGATGTCTGTTTCCTCGTGTGGGAAGACGAGTGCACGAGCCAGGGAGCTACCTGGCACGCTGACTGGACAACCTGCGATCCGAATCCCTGTAGCCGGGTCTGCTGCGTGGAAGATGTATGCTTCCTGGCCTGGGAGGGCGAGTGCACGGACGCACTGGGGCAGTGGCATCCGGAGTGGAACTCCTGCGACCCAAACCCATGCGAGCCTGCCGTTCACGTCTGCTGCGTCGGGGCGGTCTGCTCACTGATCACGCAGGAGGAGTGCACCACCATGGGCGGAACCTGGTACATCGACGGCGATTCCTGCGACCCGAACCCATGCGAGCCCGCACCGGTGCGCGTCTGCTGTATGGGTGATTCCTGTTCCCTGGTTATGGAGATCGAGTGCACTAACCTGCAGGGTACCTGGCACCCTGACTGGACCACCTGCGATCCGAACCCATGTGACACACCTGTGAAGCGCGTCACCTGGAGCAGGATCAAGGCGCTCTATCGCTAAGGGAACAGCCCTGATGCGTCAATAATCCTCGGCGCAAACCGCTATTGCTCGCGCGATAGCACGCC
>JAGMDA010000372.1 GCA_023128935.1 Candidatus Eiseniibacteriota bacterium
AGGCCCTGCTTGCCGCGACCCGCAAGGAGGACAATCACCGCGAGGTCCGAAACCTCTGGCTAGGCTACTGCGCTCTGGCCTGGGTTGGCGCGGGTGCGGAAGCGCTGCTGCTCACGCCGCAGCCGGCTATCACGAGCGCGGCTCCCGGCCTGTATACGGCTACCTTCCCCCGCGCGAGCCGGGCAGGCCTCGCCCTGAGGAGTGCCCTGGTTCCCGGGGCTGGGCAGCGCTACATGGGGCGTGGCGGCTGGGGGAGTTTCTTCTTCTCCGTTACCGGGGCCCTCGCAGCTGGAGCCCTTGTTGCACATGACGACTATCTCGATGCCCGGCGCGACCAGGCAGTCGCGCAGTCTCGTTTCGATGAGGCTGAGGCCGAAGACGAGCTTGCGGATGCCCGCCGGGACTTGGAAGCCGCGGCGGATGATGCCGACGAGAAGAACGTCATTCGCTGGGCACTGGTGGGCGGCGCGGCGGGAGTCTACTTGTGGAATGTACTCGACGCGTTTGGCCAGGACTGCGAGCCCATGGTCCCGGGAGTTGTCTTTTCCTTGATACCGGCTCCCGATGGGGCATCCCTTTGCGTAAGCTGGAGAATTCCATGAAGCAGCGGATTCAGTGTTGGGCGGGCGGATTCCTAATGGTGGCCTTGTCGGCCGGCCTTCTCGCCGGGTGCCTTACGGATTTCGAAGGACCATCCTTCGACAACCCTTTTGACCCGGTTCTGGGCGCGGACCTCCCGGTGCCCGAGTCCGTGCGGGTCATGGTTGGCGACAACGAGGTGCGTTTGACCTGGAGCCTTCCCGAGGGTGAGACTGCCGAGGAATACGCCATCTTCCGCAGGAGGATTGATGAAGATCCCGATGAACTAGAAGCGCTCCAGAAGCGAACCTCATCGCCGGAATACACCGACACGCGCGTCAGGAATGGACGCGTCTATGCCTATCGCATTGCTGCTGGAGTGGCTGGGCAGTTCGGCCCCCGGACAGAAGAGATCGAGGCCGCGCCGGGTCTTTTCAATATCATTCTGGCCAATGATGATCCCTTTACGCGCAGCCGCTCGATTACGGTGAGTTTCAGTGTTCCCCAGGCTGAAGCGGTGCGTCTCTCTGAGGATCCCAATGACTTCTCCTCTCCCTGGCATGCCGCCACGGGCTCGGTGCCCTGGACCTTGAGCCCTGGGGATGGTTCAAAGACGGTCTATGCAATCTTCCGCCTCTATGGTGGCTTGGAGAGCACATCAGTCTTCGACACCATCGAACTCGACACGAAGGCTACGATTCAGTCCCTAGAGTTCGATGGGTCCAGCATTCGCCGGCCCGGAGAGACGATTCATCTCCGCCTGGTGGCAGGGGAGCCGCACGGGGCGGCCACGGTGACCGTGGCCGATCTCTTTGCCGCGGCCGAGCTCTTCGATGACGGGTCCAATGGTGATCAGGTTGCCGATGACGGAACGTATGAGCGGGACCTAGTGATCTCCCCGAGTGCAGCCATCCTCGAGGAGGAGGTGCGCGGGGCTTTCACGGACGAGGCGGGGAATTCGGCTGCCGAGTTCACAGCTGCCAAGCTGCTGACCGTGCGAGAGATGCCCGATCCGGTTGATCTCCATGAGGCACTAATCTCCGAGCCTCCGGATGCGCCGACGGTTACGCTGCGTTGGAGCTTGGCTCAGGAGGATGCCTTCTCCGCCTACCGCATCTTCCGGGCGGAATCTTCTCCCGTGGATTCGTCCGATTGGCTCATAGGGACAGTGTCGGGGGAGACCACCTTAGAGTATGACGACGAGGACGTGATCGAGGGCCGGACCTACTACTATCGAGTCTATGTCCAGGACACCTTCGGACTCGAGAGCGGCTCCAATACGGTTCAAGCCACAGTGCTGAATGAGCGGCCGCCGAGCGCGATCACCCTCGAGACGCCCAGCGCGACCAGCGCAACCCGGATTGCGCTCGAGTGGAGCAAGGCCACCGATCTCGATTTCCAATCCTATCGCATTTACCGAAACGAGGACGGTGCCGTCAGTGAAAGCGACGAGCTGATCGCGGAGATCACCGACGTTGATCAAACCTTCTGGGACGACACGGACCTCGAGGAGAACACGACCTATTTCTACCGTCTCTATACGCGTGATGAGGGTGGCCTCAGCACGCGCAGCAATGAGGTCGAAGCCCGCACGGCGAACGCAGCCCCGACGGCGGTTACGCTGAGCGAGCCTACGGCGATCACAACGTCCCGGATCGCGCTCGAGTGGAGCAGATCGGAAGACCTGGACTTCTTCTCCTACCGGCTCTACCGCAATACGACCGGTACCGTCAGCGATAGCGATCAGCTTGTCGCGGAGATCAATGACGCCAACCAGATCTTCTACGATGATGCCGGCCTTTCCGAGGGTACGACCTACTACTATCGCGTCTACACGGTCGACGAGAGCGATCTCAGCACACGCAGCAATGAGGTCAGCGGCCGCACGCTCAGTGAAGCGCCGGCTCCGGTTACGCTGAACGATCCCACGGCCATTACAACTACCCGCATCGCTCTCGACTGGAGTGAATCCAGTGACTTCGATTTTGCCGCCTACCGCGTCTACCGCAACGACAATGGGGCGGTCAGCACGAGTGACGAACTCATTGCCGAGATCGAAGACATCAGCCGCACCTACTGGGACGACACCGGTCTTCGCGAGAACACCTACTACTACTACCGGGTCTACACGATTGATCAGACCGGTCTCAGCGCGCGCAGCAACGAGGTCGAGGTGCGGACGGAGAACGAGGCGCCCCTGGCGGTGACCTTGAATGAGGCCTCTCCTATCGACAGCACCGAGGTGGAGCTATCTTGGGGAGAGAGCGATGCTCACGACTTTGCCTACTACCGGCTATACCGGGATGAGATCTCGACCGTAACGACGGCCTCATTCCTGGTCGTGGAAATGGATGATCGGACCTTCACGTCCTACCGGGACGTGGACCTCGATCTCGACACTCGGTACTACTACCGCGTCTTCGTGGTGGATGACGCGACGGATCCTGAATCGACAGGCAGCAATACAATCACGTTTGTGACCCAGACCGAATAGCAACCTTAGGGGGTCATGATGAATGTAGCAACGAGAGGCTTTCGGCTAAGTCGCGTTCAGTTCCGAGAGGAGGCCGCCAGGCGTTTTGACTTCGCGCCGTGGACAGAACTGCCGCCGATACCCATGGTGGTCAATGGAAGGGCTGAGGGGGCAACGCAACGGGTCAGCCTATTCGAGCGCCTGGTGGCTCTGGGCATGCTCCTTATCATTTCGCCGCTGATGCTCCTCATCGCTCTGGTCATCAAGTGCCATTCTCCGGGTGGCCCGGTGCTCTACCAGCAGGAGCGAGTCGGCCTCGATCGGCGTCGGTCGGCTCGGGGAGGCAATGGGCGTAACGGCGGCGAGGGACGGAAGAGGCAAGGAATCGGTCAGCCGTTTCTGATCTTCAAGTTCAGAACCATGGTCCCTGACGCGGAACAAGCCACCGGTCCAGTGTGGGCCAAGGAGCGCGACCCCCGGGTGACCCGCGTGGGACGCATTCTGCGCAAATTGCACCTCGACGAGCTGCCGCAGCTCATCAATGTGATCCGCGGGCAAATGCGCCTCATCGGCCCGCGGCCGGAGCGGCCTCAGTTCGTCGAGCGGCTTTGCCTGGAGATTCCGGAATACCAGCGCCGGCAGAGGGTTCTGCCGGGTATCACGGGCCTGGCGCAGGTGGAGCGCCAGTACGATGCCAGCGTGGATGATGTCCGGCGCAAGGTACGCTATGACGTGTTCTATGCCGAGAACCGGAGCATGCTAATGGATGTCAAGATCCTGCTAAAGACAATCGACGTCGCTTTGCGGGGGAGGGGTGCCTTGTGATTGGGTTTGTTGGCGCGACGATCTCTCATCCGCCCTGCCAGCCTGGGGGGGACGCATGAGAATGCGCGTGTTTTTTATGGTGGTCGCTTGCCTGGCTTTTGTGAGTTCTTCTCTGTTGGCCCAAGAAGAGGATGAATACCGACTCGGTGAGGGGGATGTTATCCAGGTCTATGTCTGGGGACGACCCGACCTCACGGTCTCGACAGGACTGAACCTCTCTGGCGAAGTCCGACTTCCACTTCTGGGTGCGCTCAAGGCTGAGGGATACACGCTCGCGCAATTGAGTGTTCATCTTACAGAGCGGTATCAATTACTCGATCCGAGTATCACCGGGGTCACGCTCTCGGTTGCCGAGTACAACAGCCAACGCGTAACCGTTGTGGGTGCCGTGCGGAGCCCGGGGCGTTATAGTTTTGCCAAGCTCCCGGACCTGTGGGCAATCCTCCTGACTGCCGGCGGGGCAACGCCCGATGCGGATCTGGGCCAAGTGCAAATCATCCACAGTGAGGAAGAGGAAGGGTTCCCGCGCACGGTTACTGTGGATCTGTCGCGGGGCATAGAGGATACCCCTCTGGATAGTCTTGCGACCCTGCAGTCT
>JAGMDA010000373.1 GCA_023128935.1 Candidatus Eiseniibacteriota bacterium
TTTTCCTCTTCGTATCGTAGCTTGTCTGGTTCTGGGATTCCCTGCGCCCATCACTCACCACGAACTTGGCGCGGGCCACTGCGCCCGCAACCAACGGAAGCCCCAGCTCATGACGGGCAGAAAAGTACAGATCCGTGGAGGATGAAAAACCGTCCCGGTCTTGAAGGTCGTAATCGTCACGGCTCTCCTTGGCCCGGAGATCAATCCCGTAGTGAAACGTCTCAATCGGATCCCCTTCAACAGTCAAGGCCGCCAGCACCGTCTGCGACGACATCGTCTCCTGTGCGCTCTTGGGGGCATAGTAGTACTGGGATGAGCGGTCCGCGTAGGAGCCCTTGATAAGCAGATTGAAGGCTTCAAACCGCGTCCACAAGCCCTCGGCGGAAGTATCCAGGGAGCGTCCCCGGTCGGTGGCCGTCTGGATCTCAAAGATCGTTGTATCCGCGTCTGCTTCCGTGCGCGTATTGCGCGAATCCTTCGCGGAAGTGTGATAGTTCCCTGACCCATTGAACGAGAATTCCTTAGACGGATCCCAAGAGCCACTCATCCTGCTCCCGCCGCTCCATCCCGTGGCCTCAGTCGAGTCAACGCGCGATGACCTAGTGCTAGTCTGCTGGTTGATATCCATCTTGTGCGTGCCCCCCCCGCTCAGCGTCAGATCCAGAGAACCTCTTTCGCGCTGCAGGAGTTTGACCCCGCTTCCGAGGTCGAAGTTGTTATTGTGGATCACACGCAAGGAGCGTTGGTTCTCCTTGCGATCCCACTTGAGTTCGCCGACACCAAACACCTCCCCAAACCCCATCCGGCGGGACAACCGGAAGAGGGCGTTGTTCTTGGCTCTATCAAGATCGTTGCGCGCCTTGTCCTTTGTGTTCTCGCTGTTGAGTTTTGTCTTGAAACGCACGATCCCGCTCTTGCGATCGAACTTCAGGGACTGATCCCAGATGGTCTTGGTCCTGTTGACCCGGTAGGAGGAGTCATACTTGGGCTTGAGCCCCCATTGCGTGAGGATGCTCTTTGCGAAAGCCGGCGAGCTCAGCAGCCCCAAAGCCAAGTATACCGCAGCCAGTGCCATTGCGAGAGGCTGCCTCATCCGGCCTTTTCCAGCCCTTGCCGTCACACCATGGCTCCATCCACCCCACCCGGAAGCGCGCCTTTTTTGCGCGCCACAAGGAGACTTGCACGTAGGAGTGACCCAAAGGTCCCCGCATCGGTCCACCAACCGTTGAGGAAGTCGAAGGTCATTACGCTGTTCTGGATGTAGTCGTTGTTGACGTCAGTGATCTCCAGCTCTCCACGCTGAGAAGGTTCCAGTCCATCGATGATGGAAAAAACCCGGCTATCATACATATAGATACCGGTCACTGCATAGGGTGTCTTAGGCCGCTGCGGCTTCTCCTCAATGGAAACCACGTGGTCGCCATCGAGTTCAGCCACACCGAAGCGTTGGGGGTCGTCCACTTTTTTGAGCAGGATCTTGGCCCCCTGCGCCTGACTGCGGAAGGCTTCCACATGGGGCGCGATGTCATCCTCGATGATGTTGTCCCCCAAGATAACCACCATGCGCTTGCCCTCCGCATAGTAGCGGGCAAGCAAGAGCGCGGCGGCAATGCCTCCCTCCCCTTCCTGGTAGACATAGTCGAGGTGGGCCAGGCCAAAACCCCTGCCGTTGCCCAGCAGGCGCAGGAAGTCCCCGGCGCTGTTGCCTCCCGTCACCAATAGGATGTCATGGATTCCAGCCGTGACGAGGGTCTGGATCGGGTAGTAGATCATCGGCCGGTCATAGACCGGCAATAGATGCTTGTTGGTCACATCCGTGAGCGGGCTCAGGCGCGTCCCCAGTCCCCCGGCCAGGACGATACCGATCATTCCTTCCTGTGCCATGCAGTTTCCCCTTCCTCTGCCCATCCCGCCGCCAGACTCCGCGTCAGTGCTGCGAAATCCTCGAGCGAGCACTCCTCCGCCCGCAGCCGGGGCCCAATACCCGCCGCGCTGAGCGCATCTTCCACCCGACGGCGATGCACCCCCAAACCACGCGCGAGCGATCCGGCCAACACCTTGCGCCGGTGTGAGAAGGCCGCCCGGACCACGGTCTCCAGCATCGCCCCAGAGGGTACATCCACCGGGGGCTTGGCCCGCGGGGTCAGGCGCAACACGAGAGAGGTCACTTTCGGCATCGGCCAGAAGCTAGCCGCATCCACAGCCAATTCCTTCTCGACCCGAAAGTGAAACCCCACCCAAAGTGTGAGCGACCCGTAGGCCTTCGATCCCGGGGCGGCCATAAGCCGCAACGCCACCTCACGCTGGAGCATGAGCGAGGCCCATGAGAACCACCCTCGATTGCGCACCACCCACTTCAGGAGCGATCCGGTAATGGCATAGGGGAGATTCCCCACTAGGACCCACCGATCCGGGAAGTCAGTTCCAATTGGCACGCACTTCTCGCCAGCCATCTGCTGCGGCTGTGTATCTGCGGGCCCTCGCGACGATTCGACGTGAGAGGCACGCATTAGCGTCTCGCCAGGATCCAGGGTCAGGATATCCTGTTCGAGAATGCACAGGTTTGTCCCGGGACATTCTTCACGAACCCGATCCCTCAACAGGCGGCAAAGGAGTCGGTCTCTCTCCACCGCCACGACCTTCAGGCCGCGGGCGAGAAGCGGAAGGGTGAGCGCGCCGGCCCCGGCTCCGATCTCCAATACCCTCAAGCCCGCCTTCAGGTCCCATAGCTCGAGCAACCGCGCGGGGACACGGGGATCAGTCAGGAAGGTCTGTCCCCACCGCTTCTTCGGCCTCACCTCATACCGGCGAAGCCACTGGCGGACGCTTGCGGAGCTTGTCGTCCCCACCGTTATGCCCCCGAATCCCGGAACCGGTCTGCATGCTGACCACCCGGCACCCCCGCTCCTTGGTCCCGCGCCGTGACGGAAAAGCCAAAGAGCTCCGCCGCATTGCGATCAGCTATCCGCTCCAGCTCGCCGGGATCGATCCCCAGCAGCTCTGCCACAACCTGCGCTGTGTGGAAGACCAGGGCAGGCTCATTTCTGCCGCCCCGGTCCGGGGCGGGCCTGAGATAGGGGCAATCGGTTTCCAGCAGGAGCGATTCGAGCGGCAGGCTGCGGAGAAGCGGTCTCCAGCGCTCCGGGGCATAGGTCACCGCTCCTCCTAACCCAACGGCGAACCCCCTGGCAAGGACCTGGCGCGCGGCCGTCAGATCCCCAGAAAAGCAGTGGAAAACGCCCCGCACCTCTCCCCGACCCTCTCGATCCAGGATGGAGAAAACCTCCTGGAATGCCTCCCGGCAATGAATGACCAATGGCAGGCCGCTCTCCCGGGCAAGACGCACCTGCGCTGCAAAGAGCTTGCGCTGGTCCTCCAGCGGGGCATAGTCGCGGTAGGTGTCAATCCCGGTCTCCCCAATCGCTACAACACTACTGTGGTGGATCTGCTTCTCCAGCGCCCTCAGATCCGGCGCTGTCTCACGTGCGGCCTCGTGGGGATGGACTCCAGCCGTAGCCAGGATGCGGCGATCCCCTTCCGCTAGCAACTTGACGATCGACCAGCGGTTCGCGGAGATACTCACCTCCAGGATCCCAGTCAATCCGAGGGCGAAGTCACGGATCACGACACACTCGCGATCGTGATCAAAGTCAGGCAGATGAAGATGAGCGTGAGTGTCAATCATGATCTGCCCGCGTCCTATTGCGCTTCGTCGGAAGACGCCTGCGCCTTGGCCTGCTCCTCG
>JAGMDA010000374.1 GCA_023128935.1 Candidatus Eiseniibacteriota bacterium
CTTGGCCTGCTCCTCGGTCGCCTGCTCCTCGGCCTGCTCCTCGGTCGCCTGCTCTCTGAACTCATCGAGATCTACCGCCAGGGTCTCCCCACCTGGGTCCGCGATGAAGAGACGGCGATTGCGCAGGTCCCACCCGGAGATAGTCCATGTCTCACTGCGGTACGACCAGCGCGAACCCACCTCCGGAGCCAAGCGCACTGCATCCTGATAGGCAGCGCACTCATAAGTAAGGCAGCACATGAGCCGGCCACAGGCACCAGAGATCTTCGCGGGATTGAGCGAGAGGTCTTGTTCCTTGGCCATCTTCAATGTAACCGGCTCGAACTCGCCCAACAGTGTCGTGCAGCAGAGCTGGCGCCCACATGGACCGATGCCATCGCAGCGCCGCGCGGCGTCGCGGGCACCCACCTGTCGCAACTCGATCCGAGTCCGGAAGATGCTGGCCAAGTCTCTGACCAGCTCACGGAAATCCACCCGCTTTTCCGCTGTGAAATAGAAGGTCACGCGGTTCCCGTCGAATTGGGTCTCCGCATCGATGACTTTCATCTCCAGCCCGAAGTGCCCGGCGCGCTCACGGCAGACCTCGAGCGCCCCACAATCCTGCTTCTTTAGAACATCCAGGCGGGCGATCTCATCGGCGGTCGCATGGCGTAGCAGTTCACGCGGCGCTTGCCGTTTCCTGCGCGGGAAGTCGCAGCAGTCGGTATCCGTGACCCAGCCCAGATCCGTCCCGCGCTCGGCCTCAACAAGCACGAAGTCTCTCGGGCGCAGAACGAGCTTGCGGGGATTATAGAAGGTCTCGACACGCCCCCCACGGAAGGTAACCCGAAACAGGGGCCCCTGCACCTGGACCGCGGGCTCGCGAGGAGCCTGGAAGTCTTTGCCCTTCCCTCTAGCTCTAGACCGACCGCGCTGTCTCCTCCCACCACCACCTGCACGGGTGCTTGGGCGATTCTCCGCCCCAGAGCTCTCTCGCTCCTCGGCGTGTCCGGTCCCCGTGGGCTCGCCCTCGGCGTGTCCGGTCCCCGTGGGCTCGCCCTCGGCGTGTCCGGTCCCCGTGGACCCGCGCTCGGTGGGGTTGCCTTCTTCGTTCTGCTGCCGGGTTGACATCCTCTATCCCTTTCACAAGACCCAGCCCTTCGGGCCCAGTCATTCCAGTTTTTTGCCTGCCACCAGATTGTCAGAATAAATCTCGTTCCCCCACCAGACGATTGAGTCGCAACAGTGCCGTCTCGGTGGCCAGTGTCAGATTCACGTTCTGGCCGATCGCCTGCAGCATCTCCTCCAGAATTAAACCGCGCCGCTTAATCTCCGAGACCGACACGGTGCGCACTTGCTGCTGCAGCTCCGCCAGTCTGTCCAGATGTGTGATCCTGTCCTGCGGGAGACCCTGGCTCAGCAGGAGGAGATCCTCAAGCCACATCATCTCAAGGTCCACGGCTGCCTTCGCCCTTTCCAGATTCCACGTTCGCCCGAGGGAACGAACCCTGGCACTGACCTCCGCGGGCGTGCGGAGATCGGCCTTAAAGAACTTCACGGCCCACTCTCGAAGGGCCAGGACTTCATCCTCGAGCATCGACAGTGCCCGCCCGAGGCTGCCCTCGGCAAGACGGGCCACCACACGCAAGCCGGCATCATCCAGCTCGCAGTCCACGCCATCCGACTGGGAGCGCTCACGGATCACTTGCTCGACGAACTCGCGGGGGAGGGGTCGAAACCTGATCGCTCTGCAGCGCGAGAGAATCGTTGGGAGCAGCTGGTGGGGATCCCTACAGGTCAGCACCAGGTAGGTGCCCGCCAAGGGTTCCTCTATGAGCTTCAAGGCGGCCTGCGCCGCTTCCTGTGTCATCCGCTCTGCGTCCCGGATGATCACCACCCGGTTGCCCTTCTCCACTCGCGCCTTGGAGGATTCAACCTTCAAATCCCGGATCTGTTCGATCCCGATCGATGCGTTGGCCGACGTTCTCAGACAATGGTAGAGATCCTGCCCATAGTCTGCAAGGGCCCTGTGGACCTTGTCGCCTGGGGTGCTACGGGTCGCCGGAAGGACGACGATCAGATCCGGGTGCGTAAAACGGGCTACCCTCTTGCAGGATGTACACGCGCCGCACGGGCCATCAGCCCCATCCGAGCGACCTGAAGCTGTCTGCACTTCGCGGGGGGTCGGCTGCCTCCTACACATCAAGAGCTGTGCAAGGGCTTGAGCGCTGCGCATCTTCCCCACGCCCTGCGGTCCCCAGAGAAGCAGGGCGTGGGGCATCTTCCCGCGAATCCACGCACCCCGCATCGCTCGAACCGCCGTTTCCTGATGCCGGATGGTCTGAAAAAGCCTAGCTCCCTCCTTGGCCCGAACCTCCTGCGGGGGCGGCTGTGTAGGCTCGTGACCGAAAAGATCCATCACTCCTCCCTCATCCCTCCCGCGCTTACCTGCGCTTAGACAGCCAGCGTACGGGATCCAGAGCACCTTTTCCCCTGCGGATCTCAAAGTGAAGACACGAGCCCTTGAGGGAATCAGTGCTCCCTACGAACGCAATCACCTGATCCGCCATGACGCGCTCCCCGCGGGTCACAGGGATTTTCGACGCGTGCGCATAGAGCGTAAAATACCCCTTACCATGGTCTAGAATCACTGTCTTCCCGTATCCCTCAAACCAGCCATCGAAGACCACCCGGCCGCCTGCCACTGCTTTGATGGGGGTGCCTTCGGCGGCCGCGATCTCGATGCCCTTCTGCGTCACCCTGGTCCCGTACTTCGGGTGAACATGGGTGCCAAATCCGGTGGTGATGCGACCCGACACGGGCCAGGGAAGCCGGCCACGCAGACTTTCCAGCCCAAGCCCAGCAGTACCTGGGCTTGCTCGCTGGGCTTCGGCAATCATCTGTTCGATCTTCTTCTGAGAGGCCAGGAGCTTCCGGGTCTGCTCCTCATATTGGGCAACCGTGCACTCCAGCTCGTTGCGATCCCGCCGGCGGGCCTCTTGCTCATTGATAACCTCCCGCAACTGCCGCTGCCGTTCCTGTTGCAGGTCAAGCACGACGCGGCGGCGACTCTGGATCACCTCCACCTCCTGGCGAATTCTCTCGCCCTGCTCCAGGGCATCGAGCACCCTGGAGCGGAGCTTGCGGATCGCACGGACCCAGTAGTGGGACCGGGCGAAGATCTCTCCAAAGGAGCAGGAGGAGATGAGCAGCTCGGCGGCTTGCACGCGACCGTGTTTGTAATAGTGAACAAGGGCTTGGCTGAGGCCTTGACGAGTGGCTCTCAGTTCCGCTTCCTGCCTCCCTAGCTGAGCTCGTCGGGCAGCCATATCGTTCTCGATCGCATCCATCTGAACCTTGAGGGTACGGATGTAGCGCTCGGTCATTGAACGCTGGCGTTCATGCTCTGCCAGGAGCGTCTCCAGGCTCTCGCCTTCCTTACGCAACTCTACGATCTTAAGGCGCCTTTCCTCCACCTGGGCCTGAAGCCGCCGCAGTTCAGCCTGCCGCTCCTGGATGCCGGTTTCAGCGGCATGACTGGCGTGGAACCCGAACCCCGAAAGAAAAGGCACTAGGAGC
>JAGMDA010000375.1 GCA_023128935.1 Candidatus Eiseniibacteriota bacterium
GCTTCCACAGCTCGGGCGTCGTGTGAGGCCGATGGCAGGATCCGCGCGCTAGCCGCGGACAGTTGCGTGCTGGGGGTGCCCGCCGGAGATGATGTCAGGATCCGAGTTTCCGCCGGTCCAATCTCCAGGCGCGCCGTGAGGTCCAGTTGAACAATATCATTGTGGGGCAGGATCCGCTCGGCTGTGGCCCTGGGGTCCGCGTCACTGAGATCCGCGTAGCGCACCGTCGCCAGCCCACGGGCGGGGATCTTGAGCCAGGGCAGGCGGGTCAGTGCCAGGTGTGCGGAAAGATCGCTTCCGTCGCGGGAATTCCGCCGCGCTGCCACGGCCATACTGGCCCAGTTGCGCTTGGCCTCCACCGGCTGCATGCAGCCAGGTGTATGAGGTAGCGGTTGTCCCAGTGTCAGGTTCCATGTACTCGGCGCCTGGACGGCTCCACCGGGCGCATGCGATATCCAGGAGGGTCCCAATCCGTGGGATTGTCCGGGCAACAGTTCCCTGCGCTCGCAGGCCAGCACGGTGGGCAGCCCATCGATGCGTGCACCCGGGCGCCATCTGGCGTGCGTATCCAGCCCGGTGAGGATCTCCTCCTTGGATCCGGGCAACGCGGCCCAAGCCCCTGGCTTGAGCAGCAGCACCAAGCCGCGGCCGTCATCGGGTTCGTCCCCGACCCGGAAGCGCCTTTCTTCTGGAGAGATTTCGATCGGCGTGGTCAGATGCTCCCAAATGAAGACGGTCTCGACTGGGTCTGCAAACTCATTCCACGAGAGCGCGTAGGCGCCTGTCGGCAGGTCCCAAATGATTGTTTCACCTGCCCCGAGCCCAACCCTTATCGCCCAGCCATCCTGATGCTGGAGGTGTAGGATTGAGGCCTCGGACGAACTGATCCGCAAGTGGCCCGTGCAAGCGTCAACAGAAGCGGTGGGTAGCGTCAAGGCGAGCAGGGTAAACGCCAGAGTGGCGAGAATGCGGTTCCTAGTAGACCTCATGCCCGGCTGGTTTGTGGCATGGTGGGATTGCGCCTGTGCGGTCATTTTTATCATCATGTCCTGCTGGAGTTTCCTGTCGTGGGCGGAGCCGGCCGGGAAAGGCCCCGGTTGCGCTGCCGACCCTCCGGCCCCGGATCCTACGCTATGGGTCGGCTGCTCCAAAGCGGAAAGCCACACGGCCTGGCGGTTCGAGGCCCTTGCCGGTTTCGTGCGGGATCGGTACTCGCGAACGCTGCTTCCCCGTTGTTGAGAGTGCGACCGGGGGCTACACTCCTCCCATCGATTACCTCGGGGCGGAGTCGAAAAATCCGGGAGGATATCTTGATACCCGCATCGAAGCGCATGAGCGGCGAGCAAGCGGTCCGACTGATCCGATCGGGCGACAAGGTCTTTGTGGGATCCGGTGGAGCGGTGCCGCAAGCACTCGTCCAGGCGATGACTGAACGTGCAGTAGAGCTGCGTGATGTTGAGGTCTACCATATCCTGACCCTCGGAACGACTGCAGAGACCGCGCCGTATGTCCAGCCCGGCATGGAGAAGTCGTTCACCCACTACGCTCTTTTTACGGGGCCCAATGTGCGCAGGGCCCAGAATGAGGGACGGGCCTATGCGATCCCAATTCATCTGAGCAATGTGCCCGACGCGCTCGAGTCATATGGGATAGACGTCGCTTTGCTCCAGGTCTCCCCGCCGCGGAAGGGCTATTTCAGCATGGGTGTTTGCGTCGACACACAGCTCCGCGCAGCCAAGGTCGCCAAGACGGTCATCGTGCAGGTCAATCCCCAGATGCCCTTTGTATTTGGCGAAACCCTGCTCACCGCGGACGAGATCAATGCCTTTGTGGATGTCGACCGGCCCCTGATCGCACTGCCGAAGGTCAAGGAGACAGAGGTCAGCACCCGGATCGCCAAGTTCGTCGCGGATTTGATCGAGGATGGCTCCACGCTTCAGATGGGAATCGGCGCCATTCCGGATGCAGTGCTCCGCTTCGTGAAGGATCGTAAGCACCTGGGGATCCATTCGGAGATGATCTCTGACGGCGTGATGGAACTGATGGAAGCCGGCGCGATTGACAACAGCCGCAAGAAGATCGGTAAAGGCCGCACTGTTGCCACGTTTATTATGGGCAGTCAGAATCTGTACAAGTGGGCTCATCTGCACCCTTGTGTTCAATTGATGCCCTGTGAATTCACGAATCACGTCTTCAACATCGCCCAGAACCCGAAGGTCGTGGCGATCAATGGAGCGCTGCAGATCGACCTCAAAGGCCAGGTTTGCTCGGATTCCATTCGGGGCGGAGCCTATTACAGTGGGCTCGGTGGGCAGCTGGATTTTATCAGAGGAGCGGCGCTCAGCCCGGGTGGCAAGCCGATCATCGCGCTGCCCTCCTCGACCAGGGTTGATAAGAGACGTGTCTCGAAGATTGTTGCCCGGCTCCCTGAAGGCGCCGGCGTGGTGACTGGTCAAGGAGACGTGCAGTGGGTAGTAACCGAGTATGGTGCGGTCAACCTGGCGGGTCTCCCGTTCGGCAAACGGGCCGAGAAGCTGATCGAGATCGCGCACCCCGAGTTCCGCGGCGGCCTCGAGGAAGAAGCGCTGCGTGACGGATTCAAGCTAGAGCGGCGATATGGCATGGGCTAACAGATTGCCCGATGGATTCGTCTGGGGTGTTGCGTGGTGCCCGATCTGTCGCGTGAGTCTCAACACCCCCGCGTCTGGATCTGCCCGTGATCCCGGGGCTTGCGTGGCTTGTCGAATGAGGAGTGGCTATGCAGTTGCTAGATGGCTCATCCACGGGACCTGCTCAAGACGATGGCCCTCACCCGATGACTCGTGAAAAGCCCCGCCTTGGGTCTGGCGCGGCTTTGATCCTCGGATCTGTCATGATTTCATTGGCGGCATGGCTGGCCACTTTACCATCCCCGTGCCTGGCGCAGGAGAAAGCTGACCCCTCGACCGCTGTGCCGGGCCTTGATTCACTGGCCTCCGCCACGCTTCTCCGAGCGCTGGACTACCTGGAGCTGCGACCGGAGGAATTGGGCTTCGACAAGCTCTACGCGGAGGATGACACGTTTCGCCTTGGCGTGGTTGAGGACCTCTTGAACGATCCGCTTTCGCTCCCGCCATGGCAGGAGAAGACACTCACAGCGCTGCGCGGGTGCGTGGACGATCCCGCTGAGCTTATTGGTGAACTCGCAGACCTTTGCGGAGCCCGCGATGACAGGGCTCTCGAGCCCTCCCGATGGCCCCTGCGGTCCCTGGGGCCTTCGGGTGGCAAGCAGGTCGGCGCTGCACCCGATACCGCGTCAACCGCCGCGCCCTATCCTGCGGCAGACACTGCGTCGGATCGTGCGGCCGCTGGCGTGACAGACGCAGTGAGCAGCGCCGCTGATCTGGAGCGGATCTTCGAGTCCTTCATGCGGAGCACGCGCGAGGCCGAGCGCTGGCTCGAGAAGGCCTTTGCAGAGTTCACGCCCGAGGAGCGATCCATGTTGCTCATGATTGCTCCAGCCCTCTGGGGAGATTTCGATGAACACCCCGATCAGACAAGGAAGGGACAGCTGCATGCTGAAATGGGAGTGGAGGCTGACACGACGGTAGAGATCACGGAGGACGATGTACTCGATCTCGCCGTCAAGTTGGACCGCGCAGCCCTCACGCGGGCGGCCTGCCTCTTCCTGCGCGGATTGACCGAACTCGCTGGAGAGGGGATCGATGTGCCTCTTCCCCGTGCCGCGCGCCATCTCAGCGGTGTGACGGGAACCGTGATCAGCGCTGCTGAGACCCCGTGGGGGCTGTTCGTCCTCGGCGGTCCGGAGGGCAATGTCTACTCACCCAAAGCGCTCGAGCAGATCGCCTTCTTGGTGGAACCGGGCGGCGACGATGTCTATCGCGGGCGGGCGGCCTCGGCGGTAGGCGGACTCACGCGGTCCTTCAGCGCGGTGGTGGATCTGGCGGGCAACGATTTCTATGACGCGCCAGGCCTCAGCTACGTCCATGGCGGTGCGGTGCTGGGCGTGGCGGCGCTGATTGACCTCGAGGGCAACGATGTCTACCGCGGGGATGATGGGGCGCAGGGTGTGGGGTGCTTTGGTGCCGGATTCCTCTACGATGGGGCGGGCGTGGATTTCTTCGAGGGCCGGAACCTCTCGCAGGGAGCGGGAGCCTTCGGTATCGGCGCCCTCGTCTCCGACTGCACGCACACCCCCCCCGCGGGACGCGAACTGCAGCGGGACCGTGCGTATGAGGCCGGTCTATTAAAGGTCCCGGGAACCGGTGCGGTTCCGATCCGGTACGACGACAATGACACCTACCTCGCTGCCCAGCAGTCCCAGGGGTTTGCCTCCACCTTTGGCGCGGGGCTCTTGTACGATCGAAAGGGTAACGACACCTACCGGTCCGGGGGGCACTACCTGCATGCGCCGCTGTTGCCCCACGATTTCCAGTCGCTCTCCCAGGGTTTCTCCATCGGTTTCCGTCCCCGCGCTGGAGGGGGGATCGGTGTGCTCATGGACGAGGAGGGCAATGACTTCTACGATGCGGAGGTCTACGCGCAGGGGGCCGGCTACTGGTATTCGCTGGGGCTGCTCTTTGACGGCGCGGGCAACGATCGTTACCTGGCGACCCAGTACGCACAGGGGGCTGGCATCCACCTCGCGGTCGGCTCGCTTTGGGACGTAGGCGGGGATGATCACTACGCCTGCAAACTTGGTGTGACCCAGGGAACAGCGCACGACCTTTCCGTCGGGCTGCTCTTGGATGAGAGCGGGAACGACTACTACCTGGTCAGTGACGGCCAGGGGATCAGTATCACCAACTCGGTGGCTCTGTTCATCGATGCTCAGGGCGATGACTTCTACGCCACGCCCAGAGGCGGTCAGGGCAAGGTGACCTGGACCCGGGGATTCTGCGGAGTCGGACTGTTTCTCGATCTGGAGGGGCAAGACACCTATCCGCTCACTTCGCCTGGAGCGAACGGCGGGGTCTGGAGGCAGGCGACCTACGGATTGGGGATCGATCTGGACCGGGACCTGCAGCTACCAGATGAGGCGATTCCCGAGATCGTTCTGACGCCGGAGGATTCCGCGCGCACAGTGGAGGAGCTTTTTGAGACCGCTTCGATCTGGGAAGTGGGAAGCGCGCGCGAGAAGGTTCGCCGTGCCAGGCAGGGCCTCATCGCCAAGGGCATTGCCGCGGTTGACTACGTTGTTGCCGAGAAGTTGGGCACCAAGAGCGGCTTGGAGTACCGGGCGATTTCCGAACTCGCCAAGGCCTATCCCGATTCATTTGCCGCGCGCATCCTGCCTCTGCTTGAACGGGATGACTACCAGATTCAACGCACTGTGATCGCGCTGTTAGGGGACCTCAAACGCAGTGAGGCCCGCGAGCCGATGGAGGCGATGCTCAAGCGAAAGGAGCAGAAACAGCACTGGACACGCGTCATCGCTGCCCTGGGCAAGATCGGGGAGCCCGAGGCTGCCCCCTCCATCAGGCTATTCCTCGGGGACGAGGCTGAACGGCGGCGGATCTCCGCGGTGGTGGCCCTCTCCTCCTTGGGAGACACGGCCTGTGTGGAGCGCCTGGTCGATCTGCTGTCTGATCCGCTCTTCACCGTTCGGTCGGCAGCCTCGCGCGCCCTCAGCAAGTTTGGTGCGTCCGCCGTGGGGCTATTGTGTGAGGGTCTAAATTATGGCACCGGACTGCCAATGCCAGGCGCGCGCGGAGAAGGGCAGAGTAGCCCGCGGACTCTGACACAGCGCCGGATTTGGGAAGGGCAGAACAGCCCGCGGACTCTGAGTCAGGCCCGGATTTGGGAAGAGCAGAACGGCCTGCGGACTATAACACTAGGCCGCATAGCGGTGGCGCTCCGCGACAGTACGGATGAGCGTTCGCTGCGGGCACGGGCCCACGCGCGAAGGGCGCTGATGGCAGAACTGGAGCGCTTCCCGGAGACGAACCGGGCAGGCGCCCGCGCGGCGGCCGTGCGCGCACTGGTGGAACTGGGGGACCCAGAGACGCTCAGCTTTGTTAAACTTCATATGGAAGATGAGTTCGATCCCCTTGTGAGAAACACGTATGAGCAGGTCATGGAACCGAAATGAGGTGATGCACGTGACAACGCAGTGCGGACAATTGCCCACAGGCAGCAAAGCGGGAATGTCTGCGGGTGCCCCATCTGGCAGGAAGGTGCATATGTCTTTGTATTGCTGGAGAAGAGAGGTGTGGCTGTTTCTACTGGCGTTCATCGGGGGCATGATGATCATGGGTGTTAAGGATGGAATGGGCCAGTATATCCTGGGGGGATGCCAGACCACGGAGCGGGAATATGGCCTTCCGGTTCTGTGCGATACACTAGCCGCGGCGGCGGTCTCGGAATTGATGGCCCCCGGCATGGGCTCAAAGGTTGGAGAGGCATGCCGCAAGATCGGCGTCGAGATCCCCATGTTCGTTCAGATCGGTGCGGTCGACTCCCTGCGGGATGAGACCTGGAGAGCGATCTCGCAGCAGATTACCGCCCGCCTGGCTGCCTCGAACGTCCACCTCGCTGAGCGAACCCTCCTGCGAAGGACGACCGGACCCTGCTTCCCCCGCCACCACATTGATTTCCAGGCTTGCGGCGACTCATCCTCCGTGCGGTGCTTCTTGGCGGATCTCACGGAGGTCCCGTGGGAGGGTTTTGAGCTCACCCCGAACAGGCGGGAGCGAACACTATTCGTGACGGCGGGAACAAGTCTGCAGCTCATGGAAACGACAGTCGACTTGCGCTAGGGCGGGCTTGGCTCCTCGGTGACTTCTTGGGATGGGCCGGCCGTGCAGATGCGGGGCCGCAGTGGAGGTTTCGCGAAGAGCCCTGGCTGGCCGCGCATTTCTGACCGGCTATCTACTGTGTGATGTGAATCGACCCGCTGCCGGTGTCGAGCCTCACGTAGGTATCCCCATCTCCGATCCGGAAGGAGACATCATCCGACTTGCGAATGTGTATGTCCTCTACATTCGCTGTGATCGTGCCACTGCCGGTATCGGCCGAGATCCGTGCTGACACCTCTGGGGGAAGCCGCAGATCTATCGAGCCGCTGCCGGTGTCTACCTCGAATCGTCCGTCTCCCATACGTTCCAATTCCAGCCTGACTGATCCGCTACCGGTGTCGATTCGCGCTCCATCAGCGCGGATCGCGCGCGCACGAACGCTCCCACTCCCGGTGTCAATATCCAGCTGCCGGCAGTCGATCCGATCCCCCTTGACCGAGCCGCTGCCAGTGTCCACTGATATGGTCGCGCCCGAGCAGTCGGCAACTTCAACTGATCCGCTCCCGGTGTCGATTTTAACATCCCCCGTGACTTGACAGACATCCACGCCACCGCTGCCCGTATCTACCGCCAGGTCGCCGTCGATTCCATGTGCGCTGATCGGTCCGCTGCAGCTGTCCAAGTCCAGGTTTCCCTCGATCTGTTTGGCGACAATGGCACCCACACCGTGGTATACACACACGCTGCTCTCCCGCGGCACCTTGATCGTGACGTCGGCCCAGACTTGCAGGCCCCGCCCCCGACCCGCAACATGGATCCTGCGGCACGCTCCCTTTCCCCAGCCAAACAGCCTCTTCCAGATACTGCTCTCCTCACCCCTTTCACGGGGTGAGAAGGTGGTGTTGCTTCCGCGCCCCATCTCCGGATAGACATAGTCACACTCTTCATCGGTTGGGAAACGGATCTGCACACTGGCCCGATGGCCCTCTTCTGTCTCGATCCGGATCAAGTCTTCTGAGGCGTCCTTTCCCCTGACCTGGATCTCAACCTCGAACGCGGATCCCTGTGCGCCTTCGAGATGGATCTCCCCGATCAGGTTCGTTAGCAGCAACTCTTCACCGTCAAGAGAGATGTGCCTTTGGAACTCCGATCCGGAAGCGGGTATGGCGATTGCGAGGATGATCAGCGCAAACGCGATGGTCGCAATTGGCGCAATAGATTGCTTTTTCAGTGACATGGCTCCTCCTGGAGAGGGGGTAATGGGCGCTCCGCGCACTTCCACTGTTCCACGATCTCCT
>JAGMDA010000376.1 GCA_023128935.1 Candidatus Eiseniibacteriota bacterium
GCCGAGGTCAGGTCCGTATAGGGCCCGGCGCTCAGCTTGCGCCTGCCCCCTGGACGGGGCCAGGCGCTACGGATTCGCTTGGGGCCCTATACGGACCTGACCTCGGCTCCTTGGTGAAATATACGACTGGCAGAATACCTCAAGAACGCCCTGGTATTGGCCGAAAACAGCCAGCAGGGGGGCGGGAAGGAATCCCGCGTACTCCTCTATATTATGAGCAAGTGACGGAGTTCACCATTGTCCCGGAGGTGCGCGAATGACTCGCCCACCTGGCCTCATCCTTGTCCTGGCACTGGCGGCGATTGCCCTATCGCCCGTCGGCTGTCTGGAGGAGACCCCACCCATGCCAACGGCGGGGGAAACCTCATCGGAGCCACCTCCTGAGGAACCCCTACCCGAGGAACCACTGCGCGAGCTGATGCTGGTCTCTCCCGACGGGGGCGAGGCCTGGTCAGAGGGTGAGATCCATGAGATCACCTGGAAGAGCATGGGGCCGCGGGGGCCGTCTGTCAGGCTCGAACTCCTGCAGGCCAGCCAGGTCTGCTTCACGATTGCCGATTCCACGGAGAATGATGGGTCGTTTGAATGGACATGTGCTCCCGGCGGATCGGACTCAATGGGATACATCGTGCGCGTTGAGGACCTCTCGACGGGCATTGCGGATGAGGGCAACCGGCCGTTCGCGATCTCGATTCTGGATCTCCGGTGCCAACTGACGATCACGGCGCCGGCCGGGAGCAGAACCAATCGGAATGCCGGTACCTGGATCTCCGGCGAGACGCTTTGCATTGCATGGGAGTCGATGGGAAACGGCTGCGGCGACTCGGTCCGGATCGAGCTGCTTCACGATCAGGTGTTCTGTGAGATGATCACGGAGAGTACGGAGAACGATGGCGAGTTCGCATGGACTGTGATGGCCTGTTCGGATGAGACGAATGGATATAGCCTGCGCGTAACCGATCTGGCCAGCGGCGCGTGCGATGAGACCGGCGGGTACTCGATTCTATCTGTTGAGCTACCGTCGATCGAAGTGATCTCTCCCAACGGTGGCGAAGAATGGGTGGAGGGTAGACCGTACACGATCACTTGGAGGTCCTCAGGGGCTTGCGGCGATTCGGTCCGCATCGAGCTGTTGCAGAATGGGTCCGTGTGCGCACTAATTACGGGCCTGGCCCCGAACAATGCCCGGTTCGATTGGATTGCACAGAAGTGCGGCTCCATTGAGGAGGGCTATGCCGTTCGGGTGACCGATCTGGCTTTGGCCGTCACGGATGAGAGTGACGGCACATTCTCGGTGTGTGATCCCTGCACGCTCACGGTTGCCTTCCCAAACGGAGGTGAGCTGTGGATCGAGGGCACGGCCTACACGATTCTCTGGGATCCATCCGGGGCTTGCGGTGACTGGGTGCAGATCGAGCTGCTGAACGATGGAGCCGAGTCCGAGCTGATCGCCACGGGCGTGGCCAACAACGGGGCTTACACATGGACGGCCCATCAGCTCGCCGGGCAGATGTCCGGATACCGGATCTGCGTAGCAGATCCGGTGGGCGAGGCGCTCGACTGCAGCGATTGTGTATTCTCGATCCATGAGGCGTGCACGCTCAGTCCGACTGCTCCCCGTTCAGGCGAGACCTGGATCGAGGGCCAGATGTACGCCATTGAATGGAATACCTTCGGCTCATGCGACGGTCCTGTCAAGATCGAGCTTCAGCGCCACGGAGTTCCGTGTAAAACGATTGCCGACGAGACACCCGGGGATGGCAGCTGCACATGGGTTGCCGAGCAGTGTGGCAACGATATGGACAGCTACCAGATCCGCATCAGTCACCTGGGCAGCGGCGCGAGCGGCGTAAGTGAGGGTAGCTTCTGCATTCAACGCGCCTGCGGAATCCGGGTCCTCTCTCCCAACGGTGGCGAGCAGTGGGCTGAAGGGAGCAGTTGTACAATCAACTGGAGCGCCTTCGGGGCGTGTGGTGATCTCGTGCTGATTGAACTGCTGCGTGACGGGGTCATCTGCCAGACGATTGCCGCTGGCGCGCCCAATGGCGCCTCAGGCGGCAGCTACCAGTGGATCCCGGAGAAGTGCGGAGGCCACGACCATGGATATACGATCCGCGTGACGAATGCCTTGACTGGAGCGAGTGCCGTCAGCTACGGCCCGTTCTCCATTCCCGATCCCTGCTCCGTCACACTGCTTTCGCCGGTCGGAGGGGAGGCGTGGATTGCGGGACAGGTCTATGAGGTTTTCTGGGATGCCTCGGCGTCTTGCGGCAGTGAGGTCAGAATCGAGTTACTCAACGGCGGATCGCCCTGCGAGGTTCTTACCGACTGTACGCCGAATGATGGAAGCTTTGCCTGGACTGCCGCAACATGCGCCCACGCGTGCGACGGGTACAAGGTGGCGATCACAGATCTCACGACTGCGGGCGCCGACACAAGTGGCGGGAGTTTCAGCATCGCGCCACCGGTATTTCTGCAATTCAGCTTCTCGGACGCAGGTTATGCGGTGGCCACGAACAACCCGGACTGGGTTGGCCAGACCCATCTCATGTTCGAGGGGGGGGCGACGCCCACTTTCGCCTGCCCCGAATGGGTGGACTGCAATTGCGGTGTCCTGGTGCTATCCGGTGCAGGCGGAACCACGTTCTTCCCGGTGCAGAGCGCCGGGTCATCCTGCGGCACGGGATTGGTCATTGATCCCAGTTGTACATCGATCGAAGTGAGCTTGACCGGGGAGTCGCAAACCGCCCACAGCGAGGCGCGGCTCACTGTGGCGATAGGTTCATCCGGTTCCTGTACAAGGCAGCTGCCAATCACGACGCTCTGCCAGACTGCAAATGCCACCTTCCCGGCCTACTGCTTCTCACAGGGCACCACCCTTGAAATCTCCACGTGCTTTGTGACCGGTTCAATCCAGCAGCCCCACTGCGCCATTGAAGAGGTCACATACACTTTCAGTGGGTGGGTCCTCCGCGGGCAGTAAGCCCGATCCCGGGGCAGTAGATTCCATTATGGGGTAGTGGATTCCATCCTGAGTAGAAGGTTCGATCCCGAGCCAGCAGGTTTAAGGCGCGGCATACATACAGCTGGCAGGGGGAATAGCAGGGGACGGAATTCCTGCCGCAAATATTTCAACTCGATGTCACTGAGCCGGAGAAGAGTTGGCAGCGCGTCTGGGACCAGAGTTCATGCAGCGCATGCGTGACGTGTCCGTCAGAATGCTCAGTCACCGGATGGCCTTGCACCATTGACTCGGGTACAACCGAGTCGTAGGGGATCCGACCGGCGATAGTGATGTTTCGTTCCAGGCAAAAGGCGGTGATTTCGTCAGATCGGGCAGGACTGAGATCCACCTTATTGATGGCCACAATCGCGGGGATGCGAAAGTGGTCGGCGGTGGCCAGAATGCGCTTGAGATCGGAGACGCCCGAGACAGT
>JAGMDA010000377.1 GCA_023128935.1 Candidatus Eiseniibacteriota bacterium
CGGCGAATCTCGAGCAGCTGCTCGATCTCCTGCGCAGTGATTGCAGCGTCGTTCGCGTGCACGGAAACATGCCCTGGCCCCACTCCCGCAACCTGGCATCTGAGGCGAACCGCATCTTCCGCTTTCACACAAAGGTCCGCATGACCTATCGCGGAACCCAGCCATCGCATGCAAGCTACCTGCTCGTCTACTACGCGCTGAATGCTGCCAGCGAGGATACTTACGAGGGCTTGGTGGCTTCCATGGTCAACTGGTCAACGCTCTCACCGACACCAGAGTTGATCAAGCACGTCGCGGATGCCAGGCTGTTTTCTTTTCGTGAGAAGGGCGGCGAAACGGCGCGTGGTCATTCCCTGGCCGATGCCTGCAGGGCTGTACACGCGGAGGCTTCGCGCAGGGCCGCGCGGCAGCTTGGGCAGTTCGTCAATCGCCTAGAACGCCGAAGCAAGAGGGACGCCGAGCGGCTATACAGCTACTATGAGGCGCTCGCGCAAGAGGAACGACGACGCAAGGGCCGAAGGCGTGCAAGCGGCGCCGCCAGGACGGAGGAAAGGCTGCGGGCGATCCGCAACGAGTACGAACGCAAGATCCGCGACCTAGATATGCGCTACGCCCTGCGCATCAGAATACGCCCGGCGGCTGCTGTCCAAGTGGAGATGCCCGTACTGCGCGGGACTTATCACCTTCAGTGGCGCCGCGCGGAACGCATGTTGCCGGTCACCTGGAATCTACTGCTGCACAGGTTCGAACCGATTGCCTGCGACGGATGCGGAGAGGGCGTCTTGGAAATGGTGCTTGACGAGCAGCTCCACATCCTGTGCAGCGAGTGCGCGGCCGCAGCCAGTGCGGCGGGCAAGGGGACCACGGCGGGACAGCTAGCCAGAAGCACTCTCAGTGCCCCTTGAGGTCGCGTGGGTTCAATAGAGCCCGCAGGCTGCAACGCAGGATGCAGTGCGAAGGAAGCAGAACGAAGGAAACAGAACGAAGGAACCATGAGGTTGCAGTGAAGGCTATCCCGAAAGGCTTGGCTCCAAGGTTGATTCTTGCGCTGACGATCCTCGTGGCCGTCATCTCGGGGATCTCTGGCTACATCAACCTCCATATCCAGGAGCAGCAGCTACTGGATGAGATGGTTCTGGGCGCAGACCAGCTCTCACGCAGCATCACGAGCGCCACCTGGCACACCATGCTTGCCAATCAGTCGGATGCCACCTACCAGATCATGGAGACAATCGGGAAAGAGCATGGGATCGAGAGCATTCGCATCTTCAACAAGGAAGGACACGTCACATTCTCGACCGATCCCCGTGCGTCCAGCCAGGTGGACAAGAATGCAGAGGCCTGCTTTCTCTGTCACGCCAAGGAAGAACCGCTGGTGCGTATTGACAGGCCCTCCCGATCCAGAATCATTCAGGGATCTGATGGCCGCCGCAGGATGGCCATGATCACGCCCATCTACAACGAACCCTCCTGCAGTAACGCGGCTTGTCACGCGCACCCGGAAGAAAAAACCGTGTTGGGTGTGCTGGACATCACCATGGATCTGGAACGCGTCGAGCGAGAGGTGGCAGGTATCAAGCTGCGCACCTTGCTGATAACTCTGATCCAGATCGTCCTCATCGCGGTCATGACCGCGCTTTTCACTCGCCATTTCGTGGGCCGGCCTATCCGCGAGCTCATCGGCGGGGCCAGGGCCGTCAGCGTCATGGAGTTGGATGAGCCGATCGTGGTAAAGGCGGGCGGAGAGCTTCACGAACTCGCGGATTCCTTCAATGTAATGAGAGAGAGACTAAAGGTCGCGCTGGGTGAACTCCACGAGTTCACGCAGCATCTGGAGCACAAGGTGGAGGAACGCAGCCAGCAGCTTATCGAGGCGCGACAGAAACTCATTCAGAGCGATCGCATGGCCTCCCTGGGACAACTGGCGGCCAGCGTGGCTCACGAGATCAACAACCCTCTCTCAGGTGTCCTGAACCTCTCGATGCTCATGCAACGAATCCTGACCAATGACGGTCTGCCTTCGGAGCGAGTGGAGGATTTCCGGCGCTACCTCTCGTCGGTCAGCAACGAGACCGCCCGTGTGGGCCGCATTGTCTCGGACTTGCTTTCGTTCTCACGCCGCTCCAAACCCCAGACCGCTGACGCGGATCTGAACGAGATCGTGGGTCAGACGATTTCTTTAATATCCCACAAGCTTGAACTCGCGGGTATCCACCTGGACCTCTGGCTGGATCCGAATTTGCCAAAGATCCACTGCGATCGATCCCAGATGCAGCAGGTCGTGATCAACCTGGTTATGAATGCTGCCGAAGCGATGGTCGAGGGAGGGCGCGTCATTGCCCGCACACGGCTCGATCCAGGGCAAGAATCGACCGTACTGGAAGTAGAGGACTCAGGAACAGGCATTCCCGACGAGATCCTCTCGAGGATTTACGACCCCTTCTTCACGACAAAGGAAGAGGGAAAGGGCGTGGGCCTCGGTCTGGCCGTTGTCTATGGCATCGTGGAAGCCCACGGTGGAACGATTGAGGTGAAGAGCAAGGTCAATGAAGGCACAACCTTCACGGTGAAGCTCCCCATTCATGGCGAGAGCAAAGACATCGAGACCGAATTCAAGGGAACCATTACAACGAGGTTCAAGGCGTGAGTTTCATCTGCCTTGCGCCGGGCAAGGAAGTGGGTAGGGCGGTTCTGGAAGCCATGGAAAATTGTCTGCAGGGCACATTCGGCCTCCCGACGCGCAGGCTGGGAGTCTTTCCCGAGCCGAGTGTCTCCTATGACTCCAAGCGTGATCAGTACAGCTCCTCCGACATGCTGCAGGTGCTGGCTGCCATTCAGCCCCCTGACGCGGTGCGCGTACTGGGCATCACGGAGCGAGACATTTTCATCCCTATGCTCAGTTTCATTTTCGGACAGGCTCAACTGGGCGGGCGGATTGCCCTGATTTCCTTGGCTCGCCTGCGGCAAACTTTCTATGGACTCCCGCCCGACCCGGAGCTTCTCATGAAGCGGGCCTGCAAAGAGGCGATACATGAGTTGGGGCACACCTTCGGACTCACCCACTGCCTTGACCAAGGCTGCGCCATGTCCCTTTCCACGGCCATCCAACAGGTGGACTCAAAGGCCCAAGCGTTCTGCGGGAACTGCAGAACGCTTCTGCACGACCGATTCAAGGCGATTGGCATGATACCCAAGGACGGCGGTCACGCGGAGGACCACACGTGAGAAAGAACTGGAAGATCCTAATCGTGGATGACGAGCAGATCATGCGTGAATCAATGGCAGCGTGGCTGATGGAGGATGGTTACGCTGTAGACACGGCGGCTTCTGGGCGCGAGGCCATCGACATGACTCGTGAGGAGAATTATGCCATCTGTTTCATAGACCTGAAAATGCCACCAGGCATCGATGGCATTGAGGCGATGGTGGAAATCCATAAGCTCCGCCCTGAAACCTCGGCCATCATTATAACAGCCTACGCGACCGTAGACACCGCCATCACTGCTATGAAGGAGGGGGCGCGCGAGTACATCGTCAAACCGTGCAACCCGCAGGAAATCTCCATCCTGGTGGAACGTATCATCGAATTGAAGAACCTCGAGCGGGAAAATATCTTGCTCCGCAAAAAACTGGCCAAGCAGTACAGCTTCCACGACATCATCAGCAAGAGTCCAAAGATGCACGAGATCTTCGGACTCATCAGGGACGTGGCCAGTCTCCGAAGTACTGTTCTCATCCAAGGCCAGAGCGGCACTGGCAAGGAGATGGTCGCCCGTGCGATCCATCATGCTGGAGACCGCGCAGACAAGCCGTTCATCGCCATCTCCTGCGCAGCCCTAACCGAAACCCTACTCGAATCGGAGCTGTTCGGCCATGAGCGTGGAGCTTTCACAGGAGCTACAGCGCAGAAGAAGGGCAAGTTCGAACTGGCCGACGGTGGGACGATCTTTCTCGACGAGATCGGCGACATCTCTCCCAAGTTACAGATGGATCTATTGCGGGTCCTGCAGGAACGTTGTTTCTTCCGCGTGGGAGGCTCAGAGGAGATCAAGGTGGATGTAAGAATCATCGCCGCCACCAACAGAGATCTCCCAGAGGCCGTCCGCGAAGGGAGTTTCCGCGAGGATCTCTTCTACAGGCTAAACGTGGTCGGCATAACCATCCCGCCTCTCCGAGAACGCCTCGAGGACATTCCATTGCTGGCTAAACACTTCGTGGAAAGGATCTCACTTGAACTGGGCAAGCAAGTGACAGACATCTCCGCCGATGGCATCAAACTCCTCATGAGCCGAGACTGGCCCGGCAACATACGTGAGCTGGAGAATGCGGTGGAAAGGGCCATCGTCACTTGCCGGGAGACAGTCCTGTCCAAGGATGCCTTTAGCTTCCTATCGCCCGAGATCGAGGATGATAGCCGATGGCTGATCCCCGGGAACATGACGATGGAAGAAATTGAGCGCAGGGTCATTGAGGCCACGCTGCGGCGCACGGCGGGCAATGTCAAGGAAGCCGCCAGCGTGTTGAGGATCGATCGCTCGACGCTCTATGACAAGCTCAAGAAGTACGCCATCGGGCGCTGGCGATCCTCACCCCATTGAAGGGATCGGATAGTGGAACCACCCCTTCTACTGGGACAGCTTTAGTGTGCATGGGTTATGACTCGAGGAATACTTCACCCCAGATTTCATCCCAATCCGCATCTGGGTAGGCCATGGTGAAATCCGGAACTGGCACCCCGCCGTCAGCCAGACTGATCCCAGCTGCAGGGGGTGAAAGCAATCGCTGTATACGTTCCATCTCTTGTAGAAGCCACGAACGGATCTCCTCGCCCTGCAGAAGGTGTCTAAAACCAGTTTTTGCATCTTCTAGCTTTACCTTCAGATACCAGCCCTCCTGCGGCCCGCCCGTCGCGATAACGGTTCCTGCAACCGGTGAGAGCACACGTATGCTCCTTCCGCCCTTCGTAAGACGCCAGCCAACTCCGTTGATCTGAAGATGGCTGCCCCTCTCGGGCAGCTCAACCTTACTGGGTTCACCTATCAGACGCGATCCGAGGTCGTCGAGGCCGATCTTGACCGTTCCGTCATTTTGGGGCTCAACCCAGGCGTGACCGCGGTGATACAGCCTGCCAGGAGGCATCTCAAACCCAAAGGCATGTGCGTCTTGAGGCGCGGTTTCCTTTGCCAGGATCTCATCGTTGAAGGCACAGTGGGAGCACTTGAAGCCATTTGTACAAGTTCGGCCGGCTACACGCCCAGAAATATCGTGCCGGCAGCGCCGTGCGGATAATGGCAGGCCACGGAACTCCTCATCCCAGCAGATCGCTTCCGCCTTGTGTTTCGTGAAATCACGGACAGCCTTCAGGATCGCCACGGCAATCACTGTGATCACACAAGCAAGGACAGAGAAGAAGATCGCCAGGAAGATCACATGGCCCACACTCCAATCAAATCCACTGATGCCGGGCAACATGATCCCTCCGCTATGTTTTCCCCAGCTCCCTCTCTTTGGGATAAAGGGGCAGATACCGATACGAAAACGAGAAGAAGATCACGCCATAGGCCAACACACCCAGAAACGTTGCGACTTCCTGCCAGCTCGGCCAGTATAGCACATACGGGTCGAACGGCAATGTTGGCAAGGCCAGGGTCTGGATCGTCATAACAAACCGGTTGATCGCAACCCCAATGCACGCGAGGATCCCACCCGTGATCAGCCAGCCCGTGCTCTGCCGCCTCCTCTTGTTGATCAGGATCACGGCCGGGAGTAATCCGAACAGAATGATCTCGGCCATTAGAATCCAAATTCCAAGCGTTGGCTCCGTATAGAAATCATATCCAAGAAACCCCACAGCCGGTGCTGTTCTATTGAGCCACACAAGCGTGTCAGCGGATTTAAGCATAATGTAGACAACCAAGAGCCAACCCGAGATCCGCGCGAGTAGATCGAAAACCTCTGTCCCGACCAACCGCTTGCCTGTGATTTTCCGGACGAGGGAAGTGATCAGAATCAGGAAAGAGGGGCCTACGGCAATGGCAGACAGAACGAACAGGAAGAACGTGGAAGGCCAGATAGCAAACCCCTCCCTGAAAGCAAAGGGTCGACCTTGAAGCACTCCGTATAAGCCGCCAAGAGAGCCCTGGTGAAAGAATGAAAGGAACGTGCCAACAACTGCGAACGCGCCCATCATCTTGTGAAGCTCGAACTCAAAGACCAGGAATGAGGGGATTTGACTGAGCCTTCGATTCCGCAAGACGATTGGTATGTACTCGATCAACAGCACAGCCAAGTAGCATGTGATGCAGAAAGTCACTTCGGTCAGCATGGAGTGGACATTGGGGTGCCAAAAAGTGAACCATGCCCTGAGGGGTTGCCCTACATCGATCGCGAGTACCACAACCGCACCGCTATAACAGATAAAGCCCATTACAACAGCGCTGTTGATAATCGCCCGCAGCTCCCGCCGCTTCAGGACATGCATAAGGAAGCCGGTGAAGAACGCACCAGCTCCAAAGGCAATGATTGTCAAGTCCAGGAATATCCAGAGCCCGAAAATAAAACGATTGTTCATGTTTGTCTGGTTGAGCCCATGGGCAAGGCAGAGATACGCCCCATAAAGCCCCACACCCAGCAGTAGGAACCACGGCAGGAGCCAGAGACAGAAGCGCCCCAGCGGTGCTCGATCCGCGCCTCTCTCAAGCACATTCCCATCCAAGCTTCGGCCCATTGCCTTACCCAGCACCACCCATCTCCTTCGCGGCAGCGGGGAGCTTTGCGCCGAGCTCCCGGATCCATCTATGGTCCGACAGATAATAAACCTTCGGCCGGGTGTCGAGCCGCTCGAGCAGACGGAAGGCCCGTGGACTCCTAATGAGGTGGGCAAGCTGGCCCTGCTTGTCGAGCAGATTGCCGAAGTGAATGGCGCCGACAGGACAGACCTCGGCGCAAGCGGGCACATACTCATCGCCCCGTAATTGCTTTCTCCCCTCCGCAGCGGCCTTCTCGCGCGCCGCCTGCCATCTCCCGTGGCAGAAATTGCACTTCTCAACCACGCCGCGCATGCGGGGCGAGACATATGGATTTAAGGCCTTCTCCATTCCCTGGGGCCAGGATGGATCCCACCAATTGAAGCAGCGCGCGTGATAGGGACAGGCCGCCATACAGTAGCGGCAGCCTAGGCAGCGTTCCGGGATAGTGCTCACGATCCCCGTCTCAGGATCGACATCAACCGCATTCTGGGGACAGACCGAAACGCACGGGGTCTTGTGGTCGCACTGCTGGCACATGATGGGCAAAAAGGCGGTGCAGCTGTCCGGGTAGGGCCGGCCATTGTCGATACGATAGACCCGGATCCAAGTAACCCCCTTGTTCACGCCCGCGGCAGGCGGAGGCACTGAGACATTGTTCTCGACCGCACAAGCAACC
>JAGMDA010000378.1 GCA_023128935.1 Candidatus Eiseniibacteriota bacterium
ATAAAGTGAACCATCCGCTGCGGACGCACACGCGAGCCTCGGATTCGCATTACGCGTCTGTGGGAGGGAACTGGTGAGAACTGGAGAGAAATAGAGGTCAGAGGCGACGCAGGGGGGGGGGATCATGGAGCTCGAGTCATTGCGAACCTTCGTGATGGCCGTTCGATTGGGGAGCTTGACAGCGGCGGCACGGGAGCTGGGCCGGACACAACCGGCCATCACGGTGCAGATCCAAGGGCTCGAGCGGGAAGTTGGCGACCGGCTGCTAGTGCGCCGGCCCCGGGGTGTGCGGCCGACGGCGGCAGGAGAGATCCTGTACTCGCGCGGGCAGGCCATGCTGCGGGAAGCCAGAGAGCTGCTCGACGAGCTTCGGGATATTGGATCGCTACGGAGCGGGGAACTGCACATTGGCGCCACCGATGTGATGGCGATCGGACATCTGCCGAAGATCCTCGCGCGCTTCAAGCGGCGCTATCCCGGTATCCGGGTGGCGGTGGAGGTCGAAGGCTCCCGGGGATTGGCGGCGCGTGTCCGCAGCGGCGATCTTGACCTGGCCATTGTGACGCTGCCTGCGGATCACCCGGATCTCGAAACAAGAGAGATCCACCGCGAGCCGGTGTATCTAGTAGGGGCGCCAGGGCACCATTTGGCGCGGCGGCGAGTTGATCTGGGGGAGATCGCGCAGGAGGCGCTGATCCATCACAAGCGTGATTCGGTCACGCGCCGTGAGGTGGAGGCGGTCTTCCGGGCGCACGGCTTGGAACCCCGCGTGGCCATGGAGGTGAATTCACCAGAGGCCATCAAGGAACTTGTGGCGCTGGGCCTGGGAATCGCGCCGCTTTCGAGATCGCAGGTCTCAAAAGAGAGGCAAACCGGCAAGCTGGTGCGGTTGACTGTGCCGGCGTTTAGTTGCTGGCGCAGAAGCGGCTTGATCCGTCGCCGGGGCGTGCCTCCGCTGCGGGTGGTGGCTGCCTTGATGGACATGCTGCCCGCAAGAGCATGAGGTGCGCAGACTGGCTCGCCTACCGTGTCTGGTCCGATGGAATACGGGCCTCGGCGTAGAGTTCAAGACCTTGAGAGACTACATTCATTGCGCGACGCAACTTCTGCTCTTTGAGAACATAAGCGATACGGACTTCGGATGTCCCGGCACCCGGGGTGGCGTAGAATCCGTCCCCGGGGGCCATCATCGTGGTTTCGCCGTCCACTTGAAAGTCGGTCAGAAGCCAGCGCACGAAGGCCTCAGCATCCTCCACCGGCAGCTTTGCCATGACATAGAATGCCCCCTGAGGCTCGTGGCAGACGACGCCTGGCATCTTGCGCAGTTCTTCCATGACCACGTCCCGGCGGCGACGGTATTCCTCGATGATCCCATCGAAGTAGGAGGGCGGCAACTGCAACGCTGCGGTTCCCATCAATTGCCCCAGTGTCGGTGGAGACAGGCGGGCTTGGGCGAACTTCATGGCTGCAGCGATGAGCTCGGGGTTGCGCGAGACGAGGCAGCCGATGCGGGCTCCGCAGACACTGAAGCGCTTTGAGAGACTATCGACCATCACTGCCCGCTCCGCGATCTCTGGGAAGCTCAGGATCGAGATAGGCTTGTCGCTGGCGTAGCAGAACTCGCGATAGACCTCGTCAGAGATCAGTGTCAGGTTGCGTTCCCGGGCGAGAGCCACAAGCGTCTCGATCTCCTGACGCTTATATACCCTCCCGGTGGGGTTGCACGGGTTGCAGAACAGGATTGCCTTGGTGCGCGGACCGATCTTTTTCTCCAGGATGGCCTGGGGCGGCAAGGCATATCCGTCTTCGGGCCGTGCGGTCACGGGCGTAACACGCAGCCCCAGCAAGGCGGCATAGCCACTGTAGTTTGCATAGAAAGGCTCAGAAACCAAGACCTCGTCGCCTGGGTCACAGACAGCCGCCAGCGCGAAAAGGATGGCCTCGCTGCCAGCTGTGGTCACGACAAGCTGATCGGGTTTAACGGGCAGCTCGTGGCGGTGATAGTACTGGACCAACGCCTTGCGGAACTCCGCGATGCCGTCCGAGGGGCTGTAGGAGAGCACCTCGATATTCGCCTGCGCAAGCGCCTCCCACATGACCGGTGGTGTTGGGATGTCGGGCTGGCCGATATTCAGGTGGAAGACGCGGATGCCGCGCGACTTGGCCTGGTCGGCCAAGGGCACGAGCTTGCGAATTGGTGAGGCGGGGGCCAGGCGGGCACGATTGGACAGGTGCATCGACACCTCCATGCTCAAGAACAGCTATTTGAAGCCGATTTCCCTAGTGGATTCTGGCGTCCCGGCTGCCGTGATTTTCCCGTGCTTCTGCTCATAGGTCTCGAGGTTGCGAGCGAGCACCGCGTGGAGGGACTTGGCGTTCTGGGGAGTCATTACGATCCGGGAGTAGACCTTGGCCTTGGGAACACCGGGGAGCATCCTGGCAAAGTCGAGGATGAACTCGGAGGTCGAGTGGCTGATAAGGACCAGATTGGAATAGATTCCTTCAGCTTCCTTTTCCCCGAGCTGAACCTGTACCTGGTGGCTGGCGGGGCGTGGGGATTGAACGGGCTGCTCTTTCTGACTCGAATCGCCAGTGCGGCCAAACATTCCCATTTTTCTCACTACCTCCATGGTTTCGGAACCTTCAAACCCCTGGTGTCAACTGCCCGACACCAGGTGACAACCCACCTGGGAGGGCTATGCACATGACCCCACGGCAAAGGAATCCCCGCGGCCATGACCATTCCCATTCGACGCTTCGGATGGATGACGAGTGTAGCAGAGGGGGGACGGGCGCGGACAGCCAATTGTCCGCCGTGGTTCAAACCGGCCTCGCACTCCAAGCTGCCACAGACCCGGATGAGGCGTGGCGCACAGCCCTATCCGCGCTGATCGATCCCGAGGTGCTCGGCTACGGTCTGGCCTTGCTCTTCTTGCTGGACGAGCGAGAGGGAGTCCTCGGCGGCCACGCTGCGGCGTTGCTCAATACGCCCACTCCAAGGGCGAGTGCCAGGGAGCAGGCCCTGCAGCGCTCAGAGAACAGTGAGCCCTCATCGACCACGGATGACTTTCAAAGATTGATGATCGAGCAGTCGTCAGCGACGCGGCCGGGGGCTCTGTCGGGGGCGGTCCGGGCGATCCGCATCCCGTTGGAGTCGGGTGCCGAGGATGCCCTCGTCCGGACTCTTCAAGCGACGCGGCCGGTCATCCTGCCGGCCGACGAGGTGTCCATGATCCGCGACATCCTGCCCCGACGTCCCCACCGGCCGGATCGCCTCATCCTGGTTCCAGTGCCTGGAGCCGGCGGACCGTGCGGTGTCCTGGTCCTTGGTGATCCATCAGGGGATGAGTCTGATCGATCGCAACAGCTTCCGTTGGCGGAATTGACAGCGCGCCACCTGGGCCTGGCGCTTGAGCGGCTGCAAACTCAGTGGAACAGCCGGGAGTGGCTCTCCGCGTACGAGACCATTCGGGAGGCCGCCAAGACAATACTCGCCGCAACCAACCTGCCTGATGTGCTCGAGTTGACCTCCCGTGTGGCCACGCAGGTGACAGGGGCTGAGCGGGCGATGCTCTGGACCTGCGACGAAGCTACTGGCGAGCTAACATTGGCGGGAGAGAACAGCGCTGTGACCTCGCACGCTCTCGATGTGGTGCTTCCATTCCTGCAGCATCTGGCGCAACGCTGCGCCCGGCAGGGGGGGGCACTCCTCTTCAGGGATCTGCAGGAGGAGCAAGAGACTGGGCCTGAATCGTTGGCACAGCCGCTTGCGGCCATCCTGGTGCCGCTCAAAGCTCTTGGTGAGATGCTGGGCGTACTGGCTGTCATCGGAAAGCGGCCAGCTGAACCATGGCCCCGCGACCACTTCACCCAGGAGGATGAGGATCTGCTGTCCAGTCTCGGCGGGCAGGCAGCCGGTGCCCTGCTCCGTGCGCGGCTCTTCAGCCGGCTCAGGAATGCGGAAGTGCGCCTCGTTGATACGCAGAGAACGCTGGTTGAAATAGAGAAGATGGCCGCCCTGGGTGAACTGAGCGCAAAGCTCCTGGAGGAGATGCGCAAACCCCTCTCTGTTATTGCCGGTTTCGCGCACCGTCTCGAAAACCGGTTGGGCGACGGTGATCCCAGCAAGGAGGATGCGGCCATCATTGCGCGCGAGATCACTGGGCTCGAGGAACTGCTTGCTCAGGAGATGCAAGTAGCGCCCGCAGGCAAGCCCCGGCTGGCGATGCGCCAGCTCAACGAGGTGGTGCACGAATCAGTGATTCTCCTGCGCGAGGAGATGATGGGCCAGGGTGTATGCTTGGAAGAGATCTATGCCGAAGGGATCCCCGAGCTACTCCTCGATGGGGATCGGGTCCGGCAGGTCGTGATCAATATCATGCACGACGCACTCGTATCGGTCCGTGACGGCGATACGATCCGGATCGAGACACTGAGGCAGGGGGATCGTGTGCTCCTGGAGATTGCCAATACGGGCGAGCAACTGCCAGGCACGATCCTCGAACGGCTGTTTGTGCCCTTCGCCACTTCGCGCCCGGCTGGGCGGGGATTGGGTCTCGCTGTGGCCCATCAGATTGTACGGGAGCACGGCGGGGAGATAAGTGTGCGCAGTGAGGATGAGTGGGGCGCCGTCTTCACGATCAGCTTCCCCATCCGGGCGAACCAGGACCGGCGGAAGCTGCGTAACCGCAGGGGTAAGAAAGACCGCAGAGATCATCAGGGCGAAGAACCCACCTAGGGATGCCCGAGGAGGTAGTGCGGTGTTGCACAGAGAAATCAGCAGATCAATGCCAGAGAGAGAGGTGGCCCAAACAACGCAGGGTCATTCAGACGCGGCCGGTTACCCTAAGGGCTTCCAGAAGAAGAGGTCTGCTCGATGGCGCGTGTTGCTCGTGGATGACAATCCCTCCTTGCGGGCGCTCTATAAAGGCCAGCTCATTGAAGAGGGCTACGAAGTAGAGGCCCTTGAGAGTGGGGAAAAAACCATCGAGCGCCTGGAGCGCGGACCTGCCCCGGACGCACTCGTTCTGGACATCAAATTGGGAGGCATGGACGGAATCGAGGTCATGCGCCGCGTTCTCGCCCAGCGCCCAAAGATACCGATTCTACTCCATTCCGCCTATGCGGATTTTAAGGATGATTTCTCCGCATGGTGTGCGGATGACTATGTCCTCAAGTCCCCGGATAGGCATGCCCTCGGACGCAGCCTCGAGCGGATGCTCCGGCGGCGCCAGCTGGGCGAAAAAAAAGCGCCTTGACCGAGTTGGTGCAGGTTTCCTATGTTGAACCGTCATCACTACTGTGAGCGCAGCCCTAGCTCAGTTGGTAGAGCACGTGACTGAAAATCACGGGGTCCCCAGTTCGATTCTGGGGGGCTGCACAGTATGTTTATCTCTGCCCTCTGCCAAGGACACCGGGGGGGCAATGCCGATGTAGCTCAGCTGGTAGAGCAGCTCATTCGTAATGAGCAGGTCAACGGTTCGAGTCCGTTCATCGGCTCAGTGCCCCGGACATGATCGGCCGGGGCTTTGTGCTTGTGTTTCCGAAGGGAGGGGGGAGCAGTCTGCCATGCCAACGCTGATTCTCAGTGTCTCGGGCGCAAGGGGCATCGTTGGAGATGGGTTGGATGAGCAGGTGGCCTTCCGGTTGGCCGATGCCTTTGCGTCGGTTGTGGGCGCTGGAGTGATCCTGATCGGGCGCGATTCCCGACGCTCTGGGCCGCAGATTGCGCGGGCCGCAGCCGATGCTCTGGCGCAACGCGGGTGTACGCTCCGTGACCTTGGCGTGGTGGCAACGCCGACCGTGCAAGTTGCTGTTGAAGCAGCTGGGGCGCGGGGAGGGGTTGTAGTTACCGCCAGCCACAATCCGCCAGCTTGGAATGCGCTCAAGTTCATCGGCCCCGCAGGAACCTTCCTGGCGCCCCCTGAGATGAAACAGCTGCTCGATACCTTCCGCTGCAGTGTTGCCGATCGGCTGCCACCTGACGGTGGTGGGCGCTTGGCTGCTGCAGATGCCGCGGGGTGTGGAGCATCACTGCGAACCGCGGCGGGGGAAACGGCCGTCGAGCAGCATGTGCAACAGATCCTGGGGACCGTGGACGCCTCCCGGATCCGCAGCGCGGATCTCAAGGTTGTAGTTGACGCCGTCCACGGAGCGGGCAGTGTACTCGTCGAGCCGCTGTTGGATGCGCTCGGAGTACGGGTGGCCTGGATTGCGCGCGAGCCAAACGGGGATCTTCCACCGCAGCCGGAACCCTGCGCAGAGCGCCTACAGCCGCTGCTGGCCCGCGTCCGCAAGGAGGACGCTGCCGTGGGCTTCGGGCTGGATCCGGACGGGGACCGGTGTGCCCTGGTCACGCCGGACGGGATGATGGGAGAAGAGTGGACCCTCCCGCTAGCAACCCTGGCGCGGCTTCGCGAGGGTTCCCTGGGCCCGCTGGTCACGAACCTGAGTACTTCGTCGCGGATCGATCACCTGGCTGATCGCTTTGGGGTGACGCTCCTGCGCACACCTGTAGGTGAAGCCAACGTAGTTGCTCGCATGCGTGAAGAAAGAGCGATCTTTGGTGGCGAGGGCAACGGTGGAGTTATCGACCCAACGGTCCATCTGGGGCGCGACGCGGGCGTAGCGATCGCGCGGCTACTGGTCTTGGAGGTCAGTGGTACAGGAGTCGGTGGTGGGACGCGGGGAGGGATCCGGGAAGCAGCAGAGGATTTCCCCGTGCGAGAGATGCTCAAGCGGAAGCTGACCCTTGATGAGCTGCACCGTCCTCTGCTGATGGACCGGCTGCGGGAGACCTTTGGTGATCCTCAGAATGAGGAAGATGGGTTGTGGTGGAGCCGGGAGAAGCGCTGGCTGCATGTGCGTCCGTCGGGCACCGAACCAGTGGTGCGCGTGATGGCGGAAGCGGAGAGTGGGAATGAGGCCGGGAGGCTTGTCGAAGCCGTCTTTTCGCTTGCCCGGGAGTTGGAGCAGTAACGCAGAGC
>JAGMDA010000379.1 GCA_023128935.1 Candidatus Eiseniibacteriota bacterium
TACCAGCCCGTTGCCGGAGCGGCAAGCGGGATGTCCCGTGTGGGCGACACATGATCTTGTTGCACTTCATCATCCATACGAACAGGGGAGATCTCAGAAGCCTCCAGGGGATCGCCGTAATCTTCTGTAGGTGACACTCCAGACTTTGTAGTGGCCACGGATAATGTGGTGTCCAACGTCACGCAGATGTTGTCGTAGTGGACCTCATCATCACTGACAGCATCGGCGGGCAGAACTCCTACTTTGCCTTCCGAAAATTCGGTATCCGTATATGCGTCTACCAACGTATCATTTATGTAAAGCGTAATGTATGAGTCACTGCAAACTACCTTCAACGTATTCCAGGTGCCAAGGCCGGTGTTGATGGCAGGGGAATAAAGCCAACCAGTGGTTATCCAGGATCCGCTGCCGCCAACGTACTTATATAGCGCATACGAACTGGTGCCTGGGGAGACCCCGAACAGAGGTCAGTTATCCTTAGTACCGTCAGATCGGAACATGATGGCATTATTGGCGGTGTCGCTGCCGGCAACGCGGCACACATCTACCTCATAGGTAAAATCGGTATAATTCTCATCATAGGCACTGTAGCGGAAGTCATAGATACCGGTTCCCTCCATCACATACTCGCCATCATCTGCGGACACGATCTGCACGGACCAAAGCCCTGAGCCGTCGTCAACACAGTTGTTGTCTGCCACACCGTCGTCGAAGTCCTCGCAGAATGGACTACGGGCACTGGCATCCTGTATCCCCGAACTGGTCTCTCACAATCCTCTTATCCGGGATGTCGACCCGGCCGCTGCAATCAACATCGGCACGGGGATCCCAGTTCAGATCTCCAGGTATGGCTCCAAAGGCATCACGGACGAGCCGCTTATCGCGGATGTCCACCCTGCCCAGAGCCATCCACATCACCGGCGAGTTTCACATTCGGACAACCCTTCTGGATGGAGCCTCCTCCGTCGTAGGTAATTTCGTCTTCGCCTTCGGGGAAGAGGCTGTTAATATGAACCCACACACCGTTTCTGAGGGCGTAAAGGTTGACGCCATCCAACATGAGCGTAGAGCCAGGGTGGATGAACAGTCCGTTCGGATCACTCTCACCGAGGCCAAACAGGTAGAGCACCTCTTTCTCGGTATGGCACTCAAAGCCGTTACCATTGTCTACCGAGTCCCGCAAACGCACGATCGTCGGTTCTGCTTCTTGCCCAACGATCAATTGACCGAATCCGAAGTTGTCATTTGGTAAATACTCGACGTAGACGTCCACGTCCAGGCCACCAACCTCAAGTAGTTGGCACCCACTACCGTCGAAATGGACAATGGAGTCAGCGGCTTTGAACTCTTCTTCCTCATCGGTAAAGCTGAACTGTAAATCGCCCCCCACTTTGAGTGTGGCTTCAGAGAGGATTAGCGTGTTGGGGTTATTCAGGATGATGTCCCCTTCCACGTCAAGCGTGGCTGTTTCCGGGTTGGATTCGATACCTGTTACGGTTATGTCGGTATGACCCCCAGGATTCAGATTACCCTTTACAAGTAATTCACCGGCGATGACAACGTCGCCCGGTTCAAGATGGACCATTTCCAGGTCGGACGCAATACCAGTTACGGTAACTTTCGAAGAACCCTCTGTATTCAGATTGCCCAATACAAGCAACCCACCTTCAACCATAAAGTCAAGACGGTCCTCCATTCGGACCGGAGCGGTAATCGTTTCCACACCGGATAGGTCGATCTTGCCACCATAGGAGGCGGTGATCTGCTGGATGTTGTAATCGTCGCCATCACCGTCATTAAACCCCGCGTTGATGCTCGTGACCGACGATAGATCCAACTTCGTACCGGCACCCGATGCCTTGAATAGTGGCCAATAACGGGTGTGCGAATGGTAAGCACTAGCCCACAAGCCCGTTGACGAGTATGTTGCCGGTGGGGGGTCTTTGCCGTCATCGGGGTCATCGACGCTGACCGTCGCTCCTGCGTCCAGATCGAAGACTACCTGTCTGGCATCTTCCAGAGAAGGCATGTATAGCGTCCCTCCGTTTGTCACATCGAACAGCGTGTAGCCACGGGCGCTGGTGAGCATATTAAGCGACTTCAGGTCAATGACCGCGTCTTCGCTGAGGATGAAATCTATATGGTCCCAAAGCCCTGAGGGAGCGGTAATCGTTTCCACACCGGATAGGTCGATCTTGCCACCATAGGAGGCGGTGATCTGCTGGATGTTGTAATCGTCGCCATCACCGTCATTAAACCCCGCGTTGATGCTCGTGACCGACGATAGATCCAACTTCGTACCGGCACCCGATGCCTTGAATAGTGGCCAATAACGGGTGCGAATGGTAAGCACTAGCCCACAAGCCTGTAGAAAAATATTCACCGTCCTCCAACGGATCACCACTGCCGATAGCAACGTTGGCGCCGTTTTGCGCGTATGCTCTGGCCCGGTTGGCAAGCAAATAGAAGGGGTTGGCAAAGAAAGTAGCATTGTCCGCGTCTATGATGCCGTAGATGTCGGCCACGTCCATAATGTAGTCGTTCGCGGGGAGGGTTTTAAGCCGGCTGTTGTCCTCAAGCGTAAGTTTCGTGACCTCGCACGAACAATCCAAATTCACCGTCACGCCAGCGGGGATGATCACGTCAAACGTGACGGAAGCAAAATTGCAGGGGACGATTCCAAGGTCCCAGTTGTTGGGATCGCAGTAACTGATGCCGTCCCCACCACCCGTCCACGTTACGACGTGATGGACCGCGTGGGCGAATGTGGGACACAAGAATAACAACAGTACACAAGCGGTTGATACGAGCAACTTTTTCATATCATATTTCCTCCTCCTCTATTGATTCCAAGTCTGTAATTGTAGAGATTTTGCACAAAGTTCTCCTAAAACCCTTGGTTTTGCTTCCTGACTCAGGAAAGGAAGTCTTCACTGAAGATAACATCGTTTGCGTGTACTGCAGGCAGACTGAAAAGCAAAATCGTAAGTAACAACACTATCCCCGAAAAGAGTCTGTTTCTTACCATAGCTACACCTCCGATTCTGAGTTAATCGTTCCGAACATTCTCTTCTACGCTATTACCTGGCGGGTGATTTGCTCGCCCGCCCTGCCCTAACAAACTTCAAGTGGCCAAGCACAGGCACCCCCCCTTCACAAACTGAATACGCCGCCCAACGGGCGCGGTCATTCATTTTGCCCCAACGAACTTCAAATCGGTGACTCCACGCTTCACCTCCTTTCTGCCATTCTGGGCGGGGTTACTACCCCGCCCGATCATCAGAAAGCTTTCTACTGCACTGGACAGCTACACCCCGTCTGCCCGAACTGGTTCCTCACTTCCACCTTATCCAGGATATTTACTACCCCATCACAGTTCACATCCGCATCGATCCAGCCAGGAGAACCATTCTCTCCGAAATGGTTCCGCACTTGGACCTTATCCTCCACATTGACTACTCCGTCACCATTTACATCACCGGCAAGTTTTACATAGA
>JAGMDA010000038.1 GCA_023128935.1 Candidatus Eiseniibacteriota bacterium
CCCGGCCCGCTCACGGATTGCGATGACCGGTGAAATTACCCTGCGCGGTCATGTCTTACCGGTGGGGGGGCTCGGAGAAAAGCTGGTGGCCGCGCGACGGGCCGGTATCCACTCTATTATCCTACCCCGTGGAAATGCCAAGCATATTGAGGAGCTGCCCCGGGAGCTCCTAGAGGGCCTGACTCTCCAGGGCGTCGAAACCATGGACGAGGTGCTGTCACTCGGGCTCGAATCGCGTTTGGACGAAAGGCCGCAGGCCGGAGAATCCTCCGGAGCAACACCGCTGGCGGCGTGATCTCATCTCACGCGCGATAATCCAGGCCAGCCTGCCCAGCGTTGCTATGGCGCCATGCGACTCTCTAGGTAGCCCGCCAAGCAACCCTTCCTGCAGGAACCCCGCTGGCGTATGATCCCAGAGTGATTCCACTAGACAGTATGGAACAACCGGCCCCCCGGTGGTAGCCTGCGTGCGCTAACGGGCGCAGCAGCGGGGCGGGTGAGAAGTTCGGGCCAGGCGGCGGCCGCAGCCACATAGTTGTAGGGAGGCTCGCATGCCCTTTACGGTTCTCGTCGGATGCCAATGGGGAGATGAAGGCAAAGGCAAGATCGTCGATCTGTTGGCTGAGGACGTCGATTGGGTGGCCCGTTTCCAAGGGGGTGCAAATGCAGGGCACACGGTTTTGCTTGGCGAGCGCCAGGCAGTCCTGCATCTCGTGCCAACAGGCATCCTGCGCCCCGATGTCCGCTGTGCGATTGGCAACGGGGTTGTGTTGGATCCGATGGCGCTGCTAGACGAGGTTCGCCTGCTTGAGGAAATGGGCATCAATTGGCGCGGCCGGCTATGGATCAGCCCGTTGGCGCACCTGGTGACGCCGATACACAAGGCAACCGAGGTTCTCCGGCAACAAGACCGGTCGATCGGCACGACCCGGCGGGGAATCGGACCGACCTATGAGGCCAAGGCCGCGCGCCATGGCCTACGCGCCGAGGATCTCCTGGATGAGCGTCGGCTGCGTGAGCGGCTTCACGTGCAGTGGGAACTCTTGCGGTCCGCTCTCAGCGGCCAACCCGAGGGCACTCTCGGTAGGTTGGCAGCCGAAGCCGGCGGCAGCGCCGGGCATGCCCAGGGCATGTTCGATCCCACGCGTCAGGGTCTCGAGGAGCTGGTCGATCTCTTTGCGGACGCACGCCGGATCATAGCACCGCTCGTCTGCGACGTGACGGACCTGCTGCTGAGCGAGGATGACGCCGGCCGGACCATCCTGTGCGAGGGCGCTCAGGGAGCCTTGCTGGATATCGATCACGGCACCTATCCGTTTGTGACCTCCTCGAACACAACCGTGGGGGGGGCGTGCACCGGGCTGGGAATCCCACCACAGCGGATCAAGAAAGTCATCGGTGTCGTCAAGGCCTACACCACCCGGGTGGGCGAGGGGCCATTTCCCACAGAGTTCCACGGCGAGGTAGCGGAACAGTTTCGGGAGAAGGCCGGAGAATATGGCGCGACCACGGGCCGCCCCCGGCGTTGCGGGTGGTTCGACGCGGTGCTGGCAAAGCGGACCGCGAGGATCAACGGTGTTGATGAGTTCGTTGTGACCAAGATGGACGTACTTTCTGGGTTGAAGCAGCTTCGAATGGCAGTGGCCTATCGGGCCAGCGGTACACAATCGGTTGCTCCCGCGGGGGCGTTCTGGCCCTCGGCGGCTGTTCTGGAGGGAGTGACTCCTGAGTATGTTGATGTGCCCGGATGGCAGATGGATCTTTCAGGAGCGCCCGACTGGTCGGCTCTCCCCGGGGAGGCGCGCGCATACGTGGACAGAATAGGTCATGAGATCGGTGTGCCCGTGCGGCTGGTTTCGATTGGGCCAGGTCGTGAGGAGGTTGTCAGACGGGAGGCCTGACGGGCCGCGGAGCCAGCGATTCCGCAATTGACACGCAGGACTCCTGCGGAGTAGGGAACCTTGACGGGCTCCAGGGACGCAGTACTATAGATCGGGCGTCTATGAAAACCATTGAAGGCATCGCAGAGCGAGCCGCTAGCTCAGTTGGTAGAGCATCGGCCTTTTAAGCCGAGGGTCGCAGGTTCGACTCCTGCACGGCTCACTAGATTTGTGTCCCCATAGTCTAACGGATAGGACACTGGGTTTTCATCCCAGCGATGGGGGTTCGACTCCCCCTGGGGGCACTGCGGGGTTAGCTCAGTGGGAGAGCGCTTGCCTTACAAGCAAGAGGTCGTTGGTTCGAACCCATCACCCCGCACCA
>JAGMDA010000380.1 GCA_023128935.1 Candidatus Eiseniibacteriota bacterium
TCCATAATCCCCCGCCATGGCCGGGATATACGGAGGTATGCACAGGTGGAAGCGAGGGACGTTGTGGAACGGTATGCGAGAGCGGACGAGAGGGTGTCACGCACGCAGGAAGGCCGACTGGGCGGCTTCGCGGCCTGGCTGCGCCACTACTCCCCTCGAACGGAGCGAAGCTACCTCGGATGGACCGATAGGTATCTGCAGTACCTAGGCGACCCGAGGACAGCTCCACCGACATCTGCCGACGCCAAAGCCTACCTCAGCCATCTGGCCACTCGGGCCAAGGTCTCCACCTCCACCCAGAACCAAGCATTCAACGCACTTCTGTTCCTACAGTTGTCTCATTGCGTCCCAGCAGCGCTCCCGCCGCATTCCCAGCGCAGCCCTGCTGCGTCCTCGCGATTCCCCTCTTGACAGATGGATAGCAAACATCCAGTATTCACCATAGGCATGGTGGTAGACATAAACCGCGTCTTGATGTCCGGTGGTGAACAGGGCTTCCAGGAGAGGCCTGGGGGGAAAGTTTTCCGTCCAGCATCGACGCGTCCTCTCCAACACGCCCCCAATAGAACGGAGTCCTGATGCCCAGTAGCCACTTGCACACTCTCTCCAAGATGGGGCTTTCGGTAAACGAGGCCAAGGTATATCTCGCGCTGCTGAAACGAAACACATCCGCAGTCAGCGACCTTGTTCCGGGTTCTGGCGTCCCCCAGAAGATGATCTACTACACCCTGCAGAAACTCTTGGACAAGGGCCTCTGCGCACTCATTCCCGGAAAGGTGAAACGGTACAAGCCGGCAGACCCCCGAGCGGCAATCGGCAACTTCGTTGAACGCGCCCAGCATCAACTTGCTCTTTCCCAAACGATGCTGCTTGAACTCCAGAAGCACTACGAGACAGGACAGAATCAGACCTCCACACAGGAATGCATAGAGATCCTACGCAACACTGCTCTCATTGCAGACAAGATGCTCGCCATGGAAAGAGAAGCAACCAAGGAAGTATTGTCATTCAACAAAGCCCCCTATGCCATGTCCAAGAGGAACGAGGAAGAGTTAGCGGGACTGAAGAGAGGTGTGACATACAGATCCATATACGAAATCTCCGAGGCAAGCAAGCTGGTCTCAAGATCCGTAATCGAGATGTATTCTGATGCCGGAGAGCAAGTGAGGATCGCACAAAACCTGCCGATGAAAATGATGATCTTCGACGGCAATGCATTGTTGTTCTCACTCGAAGAGCCAACGGCCGCAACCGGTAAATTCTCGGCTGCAATCATCCGTCGATCCAATCTAATAAGTGGCTTGCAGGAACTCTTTGACATTCACTGGTCCCAGGCACTCACGCTTGATGAGTTCAAGTTCGAATATCGCGACTCCATCTCTCTAGAAGACAATCAGCAACGTTCATGAAACGTGATAGTAGGCACATCCAGAAAAGCGAGGAGAGAGATTTGGAAATACAGGCGATAAAGGCAAAGGACCTGTAAGCACCTGTAAGCACACGTAAGCACCCGCAAGCAAAGGAGAGGAGTACGATGAAAACACGGCACCCGAAGCAAGGCCCTACTTGCTGGTCAGCAGCGCTGCTTCTTGGCCTGGCCGCCTGGTTCCCGCTTGTAGCCTCTGCTGACATCAGCAACGGCTGCATCTATTCGACTGACTCCAGGGGACATAACCCTCAAGCCATAACGGCCTATAATTTCGGGCCCCAACTGTACTACTACTCCGGAGATCACAGCCGAACGTATTTCCTGTGGATGCAGAAGGGCGGCGGCGGCTACTCGATTGAGAATATGGTGTTCTACTATGACCATGACACAGAAGAGATCTCTGAGTCCTACGGAGTTGGACTAGGAACCTATGGCGCCACTGATCCCCACGGCCATGGCGCGCTTGTTGTTGCAGATGACGGGCATATCATTGTCGTTCATGAGCAACTGCGTCATACCGGGGCCAGTGCCCACAACGGGCCCTACCAAGTCAAACGCTCGATTGAGCCTGAGAATCCCGCCGCAGGATTCTCTTTGGTTCACACAACTGCGTCAGGGAATTGCTATCCCCATATCTGGAAACTCGCCAACGGAGACCTGTTTGTATCTTCGCGGTATGGAAGTGACGCCTATTCCGATCACTACCGGATCAAGTTCTACAAATCGGAGGACGATGGCCTTACTTGGGATGCAGGAAAAATCGTGGTCAATTTCGGAACAGCAGAGAACTACTGGGCCTATCACGCCAGGATCATGCACGCTGACAGCGATGGAATACACCTCGTCGTGAATCGCTGCAACAGAGATCCATCCTATGGCTACCCAGATTGCTACTACTTACAGAGCGCTGATGGAGAGACGTGGACAAACGTGGATAACTCCTTCACGAAGAACATCACTACCCAGGGAGCAATAGACGTAATCGAGATGGACACGTATTGCCTCATCGAGCACTCGCCGGATGCTTCGGACATTCTGGGCATCAGCACGGGATGTTTCTCCCCCGCGGGCAATCTCTATCTGGTGCAACAAGACACCAACAGACAGTCAACCTACAATCCGGTGTACTGGTACTTGCGTTATTGGGAGGATGGCGAATGGCAGAAGATCGACATTACGGAGGTGTTCCCCGCCTATAACATCCGCCTCATGGGAAACTGCATTTACGGCATCCACTCCTGCTCCGATACTGAGTTTGATGTCTATCTGCTCAGAACAGATGATCCGGCGGGTGGAATACATGAAATACAGAAATGGCAAACGACCGACAGGGGAGAAACCTGGACGATGATCGAGGACATCACAAGCAGCAGTAGTTATGACAATCGATACCTGGCGATGACTTCGAATGTCCCCGATTCCCCGTATATTGGATTGGCTGCCAGCTACTTGAACGATCCGAGCCATGCGGACATCTTTATTTGGGCTAGGCCTACAGGGGCGAGTGCCGTTGATGAGCCCGTGCTACAGGGCGGTAGAGACAATGTGGTTCTTTGGCAGAACAGTCCGAATCCATTTTCTGCCAGGATCGGGAGCGGGCAAACTACGATTTCCTACAGCCTGGCTGCGTCCAAACATGTTTCGCTCCGCATCCATGACGCCAATGGGCACCTGTTAGAGACGCTTGTTGATGGTGTGCAAGACGCTGGAGATCACTCAGTTGTCTGGAGCGGCAGGGAAGATCGGACGTCAGGCATTTATCTGTATCGCATTGAAGTAGGAAACCTGGCGATCACGAGAAAATGTGTGCTCCTGAAATAGAGCGCTGTGGCCCGAGGAACAGAGCCCGGCATTCTCTGCCTATCGGTGCGGTTTGAGCCACACACAGGAGAAGACGACAGCGCGAGCATCAGGTGCAGCGGAGCCGTCCGGGGAGGTTCGCGACTCTGCGGGATTATCGTGCGGCTCAACGGAACAGCAGGTTCATGCTCCCCGACCAGGTTGCTTCATTGTTTGCAGGAGATATCTGGCACGCCGAGGATCAGATTGCAGTGGCGGGCTAGTACAAACAGGTAATCGGAAAGCCGATTGAGGTAGATGACCGCCTCCCGCAATTGAGCAGAGCAACGATCATTGTTGGACCGAGGCGGGGTAGCATCGGGGCTAGCATTGCTCTCCAGAAGCAAGCCAACCACGCGCCTTTCTGCCCTGCGGCACACGGCTCTCGCCACATGAGCCCACGCCGCTGCCGGATGCCCGCCGGGTAGGATGAAGCCATCGAGCTTGGGAAGATCCGCCTCCATGCGATCGATGGCCGCCTCGAGGGCTCTGCTCTTCTCCGGAGCCATTTCCTCAAGTGACGCATTTGTGGGCGAGTCAGTAGCAGTGGCAAGCCACGCACCTGCGCGGAAGAGATCCGATTGAATACCCTGGATCTCCCGGATGAGTTGAGGCTGTCCCACGCGCAGGACCGCGACAAGTGCTCCCAGAACGGAGTTCAGCTCGTCAACATCCCCGTAAGCCTCAATCCTTTCGTGGCTCTTAGGGACCCGTTCTCCGCTAAGGAGACTTGTCTCTCCCTTGTCGCCGGACCCTGTGTATATCGTCATTCTCTTCCCTCCCTTCCCTTTGCTTTCCTTCCCTTGCGTTCCCTGCCCTGTCCTTCCTCTTTCGCTCCTATCGCCCGCCCCTCGAGGAGATACAGCACACTAGAAGGCTACCCGCCGCTGGGATTCATGCGGGCCCATCCGGTATATCCCGCCTCGCGAGATACGCCTTCGTATTGGGATGCACATCATCGGCCCGAAGAAGAGCATTCGCTGCCTGCCACCGATACTGACTGTGTTGAGACCGCGGAAGTTCCTGAAGTAACCTGTCAGGCTTCACCTCATAAGCCAACACAACATAGTGTGTACCGATATCGGGTTCATCGGCGAAGTTCTCCTTGTACAGGTGTTCGAACACGCCCAAGAAACGAGCATCCTCGATGGACAATCTCGTTCCAAGCTCATCGTTGGCAATACGCTCAAAGGCATCGTGGATGCGTTCGTTCTTACAGATCCGGCCGCCAGGCACAAACCAGAAGCCCTTGGCAGGCTCGTTGGTCCGCAGCCCTAACAGCACCTCATCGCGCGCGTTTCTTATGACCAGGTCGATGGCGACAAGCGGGGTGTTCTTCACGACCTGGATGAGCGCAGGGTGGTCTAGTTTCCTGGGTGCGTGCTCTGTCATTGCCCTTCCCATGTTACCTCATTCCTGTGGCATCACACTTGAGCAGCGCGCAAGACCGTGGGTTTCCGGTCATGCATCCCCACAGGCCCGCCCGTGCTGTCGTAGACCACGCTTGCTAGCGGTCGCCTCATCGACCTCCTCCGTCCAACCGCAGCGAGCATCCGCGCGGCTATCGAAACGCGCCACATAGGGCTTGATGTCCAAGAGCGGGGTATCGTCAAGGATGTCAATATCCTCCACGTGCAAGGTGCAACCCTCGATTCTCAGGAGACGCACCAAGCTGAGCCCAATCGCATTTGGCCTACATGGTGCACGCGTGGCGAACACGCCCCGGGGAGAATCGTCGAGGAAGGGTGTCACAATGAGCCGGGAGGTGGTCGTCTTGTGAAAATGGTAGATCAGATAAACGTGGGAGAAACCATTCAGATCCTGCAGGCCATCAGCATACTCAGGAAACAGCTCGGCGCGCCCCTGAATGCCGCCGGCATAGACCGGTTGGATGGGGATTTCCTCTGATCGCTTATGTGGACTATGGATAATGCCTATCGGGCGGAATGCAATAGAGTCCACGACACTCCCTCTCCTTTCCCCTTTCCTTGCTTCATACTACTCACGAGCACCCTGGCCTGCCCACGACTTGCCGCGCGCAAGATGAATCCGCAAAGTGCAAGGACGACTCGGTGCCGCGATAGCCGGTTGTGACATGCGATATGCGCGGTGAGCTGCACCGCCAACGCCTCACAAGCAATATCAGCTGTGGGGTATACGATCAATCCGAAACCATCAGGTCAATTCCACCGGATGTTGGGCCGGATGGCCTTGAGCTGTGCATCGCAGGCTACATCCGACAAAGTCGTATCAGAGGATTGGGCCTGGCAGCATGGCTGTGTATGATCTTGTATCGTCGCAAGCGGACCCCCATCCTGTCGATCGGAATGGGTCCGTCTGCTCCTTTTGGGGACAGGCACCTGAGGATCCCAACATACAGGGAACCGGGGTGACGCGCTAGGACGAGCGAAACAGAGGAGACAAGCGAGGGAGGAAGCATGGAGAGGCGCGCAGAGAGGAGCACGGAGAGGCGCGCAGAGAGGAATGCAGACAGGCGCACCGAGAGGAGTACGGAGCGGAGTGCCAAGAGAAGCGCCGAGTGGAGCGTGGAAGGGAGTGCAGAAAGAAACGCGGAGAGGAATGTTGAAGCGCGGCGTTCGGATCCACCGCTCAAGGTGCTGGGCCTTTACTGGCAGACCAGCTTCTGGTCGCTAGGGCCTCGCAAAGGGGTCAGTAGCTTTTTCCTGGCACCTCAATCGTTCGCGCGCTTTGGACACGAAATCCACATCTCTGCGCCCCGCGGAAAAGGACAACCTGCCCTTGAAGAAGACGAGGGTATGCTGATCCACCGCTACCGTGGTGCCATCCGTTTCGACTCGAATGCCCGACACCCGTTGCCGGTGCGTCTTACCTCGCGTCTCCTGCGATACCTCTACTACATCATCATCGGTACCTGGAATGGAATCCGCCTGGGGAGGCAGATCAAGCCCGACATCGTCATCGGCTACCATTACCATTCGGCTGCCGCAGCCTCACTGGCGGCGCGCATTTTGGGCGTCCCCAACATCACGCGCCTGTTTGGAACTCAGCTTAGCCTCATAATGAGAAGCCGGCTCAGACGGCTCGCCGCTTTCATACAGATCATTGGTTTGAGAGCGCCTGCCAGCTATATCATCATGCATGACGATGGTTCCGAAGGTGACATCGTAGCTAAGCAGCTCGGCGTGCCGCCCAAGAAGCTCTGTTTCTGGAGGGATGGCTACGAACCAGCCATGTATCGTCCTGGTGAGAGCACAGCGCAGCTGCGCCGCTCGCTGCAGATCCCGCAGGATCATGTGGTTCTGTTCTGCGTGGGGCGCTTGACCGTCGATAAGAGGATGGAACGGCTTGTGGAGGTCATGCCTGCGGTGCTGCGTGAGGAACCGGCGGTGACGCTCATGTTGGTCGGCGACGGAGTGGATCGGCCAATGATCGAGCGGACGATCGGCGCATTGCGGCTGGAGGGGAACGTCCGTCTGACGGGTGCGGTGTCGCGGGACGAACTGCCCAAGTACTTTAATGTGGGCGATATATTCGTGGGCGTCTCCGACCGCACGAATGCCAACCTCCCGCCGATCGAAGCCATGAGCTGCGCCAAGACTCTCGTGCTGTTGAACACGGGTGGCACGCGACATCTTGTGGATGACGGCAGGACCGGTATCCTTGTGGATCCGGGAAGCTGGAGGACAGAACTGCCTAGCGTCCTTGTGGCGCTGATCCGAGACCCGGAGCGACGGGATAAGCTGGGTCGAGCTGGCCGCGAGAAGCTGCTGCGCGAGATTCCCACCGTTGAGGAGCGCCAAAGGATGGAGGTCGACCTGGCAATTCGGGCCGTGCGTGAGTTCCGCGAGAGCGAATCGCTAAGAACCGTGCACCGGAATGCGTGAGGTCATAGAGTGAAACTCCTCCGCCAGACCGCGATCACCTTTGCCACCCGCATGACGATCACGCTCGTCAATATCCCGATCAGCATGATCATTGCCCGCACGCTGGGCGCTGAAGGCCAGGGTATCTACTCAGCCGCCATCACCTTCCCGAACCTCTGGGCCGGCTGCGGGCTCCTGGGTCTTGACGCCGCCCACGTATATTACCTTGCACGTAACCGGACTACTCTTGGTCCAATCCTGGCTAATTCGATTCTGATCCTGCTCCTTCTGTCCGCTGTCCTTCTGCCGAGTTACATCCTCCTGCTGCGGCCCCTTGTGGGAGCGCAAGGGGAGGTCTTGCACCCGTACCTACTGCTTTCTGCAGTCGTGGTCCCGCTTATGCTGGCCCGTCACCTTCTCATGAGCCTTTTCCTCGGACTGGATCGCATAGGAAAGTACAATGGCCTACTTGTTGTTTCACAGATCGCGTTGCTTGCCATGGTTGCCGGCGGACTTCTCGTCGCAAACGGCGGCACGCGATTCGTCATCATAGCATTCCAGATGAGTCTGGTCGCTTTCCTGATCCCGGCCCTCTTCTGGCTGAGGGGACAAGTAACGCGCGAGGATCTCCGCAAGATCAGACCCTCGCGGCAGCTCCTCAGAGACAGCGCCATCTATGGTACTAAAGGCCACCTTGGTTCGATCTTCACACAGTTCAGCTATCGCTTCGACATGGTACTTGTATTGCGCTGGCTGGGTGCGGCCCCACAAGGATATTACTCAATCGCTGTCTTGCTTGCAGAAAAGCTCACACACATCACGACCAGTGTACAATTCGTTCTGTTTCCGCGCATCTCGGCTGCGAGTCGCGACGATGCAGATCGGATCACACCCATAGTCTGTCGCAACACCCTGATGTGGATGACAGTAGCAGGGCTGATCCTGTTCGTAGCCGGGCGGTTTCTGATCCGCCTCTTCTACACCGACGCCTACTTGCCCGCCCTGGGGGCTTACCAGGTTCTCCTTCCAGGCATCGTGGCGCTCACCCTGTCGAATGTTCTATCGAGCGATTTTTCGGGACGCAACCGGCGGTGGCTGCCCACAATCGCCATGGGGATGGGATTTGGGCTCAACTTGCTACTGAATATATTATGGATTCCGCGCATGGGGATAGTCGGCGCTGCTTGGGCTTCTACAGTGTCCTACAGCACGCAGAGCGTGATCATGGCTTTCTTCTTCTGGCGCATCACCGGCATCTCCCCGCACAGGCTGGTAATACCATGCATTGAGGATGTGGGTCTCTATCGGAACGCCTTGTTAAAGCTCGCAGAGCAACTGCGGAAAAGGGCTCGCTGAAGCTCGCAACCGCAAGAGGCGTGCGGGCTAAGGGCCCGCGCAAGAACAGATTCCCATTTTCGGCGAGGACCGCA
>JAGMDA010000381.1 GCA_023128935.1 Candidatus Eiseniibacteriota bacterium
CTGGTCTCCGAGCGTACCTTGCGGCGCTGGAAGAAGTTCACGGCCGCGCGCCTGATCGGCTCAGCGCTGGCCTGGTTGGGTCCGAAGCTTCGGTTCCGCTGGTCGGGGGCGGTATTCCGAATCAGGCGAAGCTATCTAGCGCTGCCTAGAGGCCAACAATGCTGACTGGTAGAGTTCTTCGTGTTCCCTGACGCACTTCTCCCAACTGAAATCCCGCTCCACCATGGTCCGGGCCCTCCGCATGAGTTCCAGGCGTGTCGTCTCGTCCTCAATTAGGCGTATCAGGGCATGCGCCAGGGCCTCATCATTGCCCGCCGGTGCAAGCAATCCCGTCACCCCATCGCGAACGGCCTCCATGTTGCCGCCGACCGCCGTCGCGACTACCGCGCAGCCGGAGAGCATGTATTCTAGAACGGCGTTGCTGAAGCCCTCGGAATCAGAACATATCACCCCAATCGTCAAGTGATGCAGGTATGTCGACACATCCGTGCTATGGCCCGTGAAAACAGTCCGCTCAGCAATCCCGAGATCGGCCGCCAGGCTTTCGTACTCCCCTCGCAATGCGCCGTCACCAATCACGTGCCAACTTACTTCGGGATGAACCGCGGCAACCCGGGCAGCGGCGCGCAAGAACAAATCCGTTCGCTTCACGCGTCGGTTGAGATTTCCCACGATACCGATTGACAGCTCGCCCTCGCGGTGCTCCCTGAACTCATACTGATTGGTATCAATGCCATTGTAGATCACGCTTACTCGCCTGGGATCCAGATGGTCCAGCAAACAGATATGATTCTTGACAGCCTTTGAATTGGCCACAAACCCCGTCACCCATGGATAGAGGCACCTCATGGAAAGGCTCCACATGGGATTGCGCCAGAACCCCAGGTCACGGAAGGATATGAGTCTTGCCGGTACGCGAGCCATACGGGCGGCGGTAATGCCAAGCGCCGTCGAGTCTTGGAAAAATGTCTGAACAATCTGTATGTTCTCCTGGCGGAGGTAATCGGCCAGGCGTCGTAGGCTCGCTATGCCGCCAGGTGCGAGCAGACGTCGGGTGGGAAGCTCTAGTCGCGGGCAGTCGACGTTTTCGATGAGGTTATCGGAAGGCCGCAGGGTACACAAGTGTGGCGAGAAACGGCGGCGGTCAAGCCGCCGTATCAGACCGACCAACTGCGACTCAGTGCCTCCGCGAGTAATGCTGTCGATGCAGTAGAGCAACTTAGTTGGGGTCATCGCCACTCCCAGGCACTCTGACTTCGAGGCCGACAAGCATTAGCTGACCTCATACGCAAGGGCTGCCATCATATCCCCTACCTACCCAATGTGTCCCCGCGCCAGGAATCACGAAACAAGAAGAAGCCGGAAGGGGCCCCAAGCTGCTGCGCGTTGCTAGGTTCCCCAGGCCTCTCTCTCTTTGATTGCCGGTTTCCTCAGCTTGCTCGCAGACCAGCCTTATCGCTTGGGATAAGCAAAGCGCGGCGCTGCCAACGCGCAATCCGTTTCCTCATTCGATCTCACCATGGTACCACTCAGGCAACAGGTAGATGTGAAAGGCCAACATAGTCGGCGTAGTGATAAACTGTTTGGCGTGCTTTTCTCGATACCAGGAACATCGGTGCCAGCGATAGCTAAGTCGATCGTGGAGATGGTTCTTGACGCGCTGATGCCACCGCAGCTGAAGAATCTCCTCCTTTGTGGGATTGAATGCCTCCACAATCGCGCGGCAGACGTCGCGATCTAGTAGGCCGTCGAGATTATGACCCACCGTGAGGTGGGCCAGAGTACGTTCCCGCACAAAGGGAGCCATGTAATGATAGTAGTGCGCAATATTACTGACATGGTTGCGGCCATACGCGAAAAGTTCGGGATAGAAACGGCGGATGCTCTCTATGAAGAGATTCTTGTTGCAGCGCAGACGACGGGGAACACTTGTATAGTGCCTCAAGACTATGCCCGAGAGCATAGGACGCCGAACCTGGGTATGCTCCTCATCGCTAATGCCAAGCCCAAGGATGTAGCGGTTGATCCCGC
>JAGMDA010000382.1 GCA_023128935.1 Candidatus Eiseniibacteriota bacterium
TCGCATTGACGAGTGCCTCGCGAATCGCCTCGTGGACGAGTGTGTCGTCACGGCGAAGTAAGTCCGGTTCGAGCTGGAAGGGAATCCTGAGTTCGGCCGTGAGCTTCTGGATGACCCTTTCGTAAAACTGAAATAAGTCGGCGCACCAAGTGCCATCAACTGTCACCCGATCCGTCCACCTCACTTCCGGGTCGTCGGAATAGCGCTCTCGATAATCAACTTGGTATTAGGGGACGGCACTCGCATCACGGATGATCCGGCACCCGGGCGGAGAAACGCTGGCGGTAGTGCTGCAGACTATCGCTGTCCAAGTCGTCCAGACCGAAGCCCGCGAGGATGCGACTGTCGGCCGGTTCTTCGCTCCGGTCCGCCAGCATCCGCCCCACCTCTTCCTCGGAGCACTTGTAGTCCCCTTCGAAGTTGCGACGATACGTGCCGCGGATAGGATTCTGGCCGACATAGACAGGTCGCTCTCGACGCAAGGCTCGGGGCACTTTCACTGCAAGGATTGGCTGGCCTTCGACGGTCGCCATCACAGCGTCGTCGTCTCGGAGAAGGTTGGCACTGACCTTGCCCCTGTTGTTGATTGTGTCCCAGAAGTTCTTCCTCATCCTGGCAGGGTCAGGTAGCCCAGCAATCGAGAACTCGTCGCCGTGCTGCTCAACTCCCAGAACGATTACGCCGCCGTCGGCATTTGCCATGGCACTGTAGGTTTCCCAGAGCGAGAGCGGCAGGCCGCCCCTGGCGCACTTGAACTCCCAATCGAGCTCTTCCCCCATTCCTAGGGCGTGTAAGATATCCTCTGCTGTGAGCATGGATCTGCGACGCTCCCCTTCCGTTGACCGAGTAACGCAATGCCGCGTGCTGCGGTGGCACTCCGTAACGCTATGCACGCATTAACCTAGGATGCTTGCATTCCCCATTCAAGTTTCGTATTCCACGGATCTCGACCGCCCAGTCCACGGGATTCCTGCCACCCCCCCGGAGCGAAGCGACGCAGGGATTTCATTCTTAGGCTTTCTTCCCTGATCTGGTCAATATCTTCTTCCTCATCGACTCCCCGTTGAGCTTGATTTTGTAGGCATTGTGAACCAGTCGATCCAAGATGACGTCGACCACGGTGGGGTCATCAAAGTATTCGTGCTATTCCTCTACGGGAATCTGGCTGGCTATACGAGAGTGGCGTACAGACCGTATCGATCCTGGATGGCCTCCACGTGACCCCTGACCATCAACGCCCGGTCGGGGCCGACGAAGGAGAAGCCGTCCCAGATCGGGTTGGCATCGCAGGCGCATGAGACCTGAGTTGTGTCGACACCAAATGCCTGATACGAGAAACGGGCGACCCAGAGGATCGCCCAGAAACCCACCACCTACGACGCATTCGCGTTTTCAGTGGTTCAGCACCATTATTGTCGCTGTGGGCTCTTGGTTCCATTGCTTTTTGACGACGCTGGAACCCTTGCCAATTGATAGCGTTAGCTGCCCAAGGAGTCAATTGAGCTGGCGGAACAGGCGTCCATCGGGAAGACATATCGTCATCAGGTCAACTCTCTCTATCCTTGGGTGTCGGCCTTCTCTTGTAAATCGCTGCCTGACATTCCGCACATTGCCACTTGGGATCGTCGCCTGATATGCAACACCCCCCAAGCACGATTCGCCCAGCCTTCACATCCTCTTCAAGCTGGGATGACCATGCTGGCATACCGAAGAGAATGTCAGCCACGCGGGACGACCCACAAACAGGACACTCCCTCGGTTTCCGGGAAAACTCATGTCTAATTGTCAGCCCTCCGCAAAGGCATTCCTTGTCCGGGAGTCGCAAGTTCGCCGTCATCTCCCCCGCCCCCAGCCCAGGACGACATCCGCATCGAGCTTGCCCCAGTACTACAAAGCTGCCGGTGTGAGGATGCTCCCGTCCGCGAATCCACTCGCACGAGATGGATGAACTCGCCGGCTAGGTGATCAAAGTCGCTGTCAGTCGTAAGAAGATGCGCGCCAAGCGAAGCGGCCGTCGCTGCGATCCACATGTCATTCTGGTCAAGCTTTCTCGCGGTCGGCCAGCACTCCGCGTCCGATCTCATTGTTTCTTACGAGATGCACAAGGACATTCGTGTCAAGAACAAGCACTGAGCCCGTGGGGATCACGACAATCGCTCCAGCAATGACGCAATGTCCTCGTCGTTCTCATCACCAGGCCACTTCCCGATGA
>JAGMDA010000383.1 GCA_023128935.1 Candidatus Eiseniibacteriota bacterium
CGGGGTGCTGCCGATCCGTATGGTGTGCGTGTAATCGCCCACGGGCGTGATCTGCTCGAAGGGACCACCGTCGATAGACACTTCCACCAAGCCGCCGTCATAGGCCCGGCCAGGGTAGGAGCCGCTTTCTTCAGCATCGATCCACATCCAGAAGAGCAGCTCGCACTCACCGGCGATGGTCACGGCAGGCGTCTCCAGCGCGGCGTCCAGAAGATTGCCGTAGCTGCCGAAGCCCGTATCTCCACATTTCCAGCTATGGGTGCCGTTGGGTGTGTGGTTGCGCTGGGTTGAGATGTGCCATTCATCATTGAATCCGGCTGTGGCAAAATAGTGCGTCCAGCCCGGGGAGCCCTGTTCGACGGTCTCATAGAACCCGCCGATCGGAAGCGGTATCTCAAAGAGATGATCGTAGCTGTTGGTGCCTGTCACCTGCAGGCCGAAGTCGGCTGCGAAGGCCGCGAAAGCCGGATCAACTGATACCTCGAAGATCGGTTCCAAAAGACCGCTTTCACCTTCGCCGAGACCCGCGTGCGTCCCCGTGCCGGCCAGGATGGTCACTTGCGGGTGGCTGCAGGTGAAGATGCCTGTGATGTCGTCGAGCCGCCCGCTGCCGGCGTTGAGCAGCGTGATGGCAACCGTGGCTGTTTCGCCCGGATCCAGGCGGTAATTGCCGTCGCCACCGATAGTGTCGTCGATCTCAATCGATTCCACAGAGATGTCGGGCGCATGGACGACGAAGGAGATCTGCGCGTTCCAGGTGAGCCGCTCCTCGCCATAGATCAGCAGCGGCATCAGTTCCGTGTGCCCGTCGGGGCAATGGGGGGCGACGCCGAAGCTGTAGGGCGCATCGCACCAAGCCTCACCTCCCGGTGGAATGTCGGGGTAGGTCTGGAAGGCCACGATCAGATCGATGAGTTCCGTGCAGTCTGTGATCTCCGCGTTGACATTTGCAGCCGTCTCGATTCCGACGTTCCGCAGCTTTACCAGCATATCCACTGTCTCACCGGCGTTGACGAGGCCATCGCCACCCGAGTCGATATAGACCACCTCGTCGATCAGCAGATAGGGTCCTTCCGCAGGGATGACCTCTACATCGCCGACGTAGGTCACCTTGTTGTATGCTGTCACAGTGAGCGTGAGATTCATCGGCTCCGGTGGCAGCGGATCCAAGCTGATTGTGGCCATCCCGGCGCCATTGGTCAGCGCGGTGCCATAGATGACCTCCTCGTTGTACAGGGCGCAAAGGGCCCCCTCTACGCCGGGGATGTGCACATCATACTCGTCCTGGCCCAGGAACAGGGTTCCGGTGTGGCTTACTGCCATCTCCTCTGGCGCCTTCGTGCGCACAGCAAGCGAAGGGTCACCGAAGATGGTCCAGCACTTGAATTCATGCTCTCCCTGCCCTCCGTTGAGATCGATCATCAGGCAGGAGCCGTTGAACCAGAGGCCACCAATGGTGCGCATCTCGTCGGCCACAAGCAGATCAACGGCCTCATCCTGCATGTCCATGGGTGGGCTCCAGGATTGGCCGGCCGTGGACATGTAGGCCGCGATCGCGCCGGTTGGCTGATCATCGTGGGTTGCCCGCAACCAGGCCTCCGCGAAGCAAGTGGCGCTGGTGAAGTTGCCGTTATAACAGGCCACGCTGACGATGAAGGGGAGCATGTTGTCATTGACGAGCGCGTTGACATGGGAGTTGCTGAAACCCGTTGAACCCCACGATGTCGTGCTGCCATGCCCCGTGTAGTTGACGATGCCCCGACCCTCGTTCATGGCGTTCGTTACCATTGTGGACGTGCCGTACGGGTCGTAGATCTGATCGACATGGATGTAGCCGTAGGCCAACAGCTTCTCGCGGATCAGATCCTCGTGCTCATCGTCATATTCGCCGTGGTGGCCGGGGCCCTGGTTCGAGGCGATCCCGCAGCCGTATTGGGGCCAGACGACGCCGGCGGGCGCGTCCCGCTCGTAGGTGATCGTGCGCTGAACCTGGGTGTCAACCTGCGAGGGGTTCTCTGCGGAGAGCCGGCCCACGAAGATGTCCGGGTAGCTGTCGCCGCCGGCCAGTAGGGAGTAGCTCGGATCAGAACCGCTCGAGTAGTCGATCGTGGGCAGCTGCGGCGCGTCACCCACGAGGAGCACGTAGCCGAGCCAGCCGGTGTTATACTCGTTCTGTATGTAGCTTAGGATTTGACCCGAAGTTGATCCCGTTTCAGAGAGCGTGACCAGCTTCGTCAGCAGCCCTTTCTGCATCTTCCATAGATAGAGCGGCTCAACGTTTGGCAGGAAAGCATCGTATGTGATAATTAGGAGGCCGCCATCCTCAAGAACGGGATCGTAGCGCTTGTTGTCGTAGTTTAGGAAGTGATGCTCGTAGAGCTTCACGAACTGCGGGTCCATCGTCTCCGGATGACCTGGGCGATCGAGTACATTGATCATTCCCGGACCCACGGGCGTGACCTCGAGGCGCATGTGTGTGTAGACGCGCAGGGTCTGTCCGTCATTCATGTACTGAAAGGCGTTCGCGTCCGCGACGATCCCGCGGAAATCGCGCAGGATGTACGGATCGTGGGCTTCCACAACACTTGGTGGATAGACAGTATCTGTCTGGTAGAATTGGCCGAACGTATATGGAACGGTCTCCGGATTGATCGAACGCGGCAAGTGACCCTTCGACGGGGCAATGGGCATGCCCGGTAGGTCCACATATGTGCTCGAGAGCAGGGTTATGGACATCTCCTGATCGTCTGGGATGATCACACTCCGGCGAACATCGGGCAGGGCCGGGAACCCCTTCTCCTGCTGGACGCTAGTTCCCTCGAGCGCGATCTCATAGTAGGTCTCACTATCGATGGTGACCGGGGTGGCTTCAAACCCCCCGAGTGTGATCTCAATGATGCTTCGTGCGCCGTCGCTCTCAATTAGGGTGACGTCGAGCGGACCTCCGCCTAGGTCAACCCATTTTGCGCCTGCAGCTCCAGATAGGGCCAGAGTGGCCAGCAGGGCCATCCCAAGGAGCAATCCGTTGCGCGGCATTCTGGGCGAATGATTGGGCAGCATTGGGGACCTCCATCCTGTTGCGGCCAAAAGCAATGCGTATCTTGCGGATCGAAAGTTATGGATCCTGATGGCAATGCATTACAGAATGAGTGTAGCATTGGTGGCTTTCAGTCACAAGGGGCATCCCGGATGGACCTTGGCCCAATTCGGGGGCGGTGCGCAGCTTGCGGGAAGCTCATAGCCGGCGGATAGGCGCAGCTCGCGAGCAGTACGCAGTCTGCGGGTAGGCGCAGCTCGCGGGAATGTACCGGAGCAACGGGCCTTCAGATCCGACCCGGGATTAGTTAGTCCT
>JAGMDA010000384.1 GCA_023128935.1 Candidatus Eiseniibacteriota bacterium
TCCGAAGCGAGGATGAGGCCCTGATCCGAGCCAGGCAGCTGGTTGGGCAGGCCTCACGAATGGTCGCCTTTACCGGGGCAGGGATCTCGGCTGAGAGCGGCATCCCGACCTACCGGGATGCGGAGAACAGTCTCTGGAAGGCGTACGATCCCCAGAAGACGGTCCAGATCGACTTCTTCCTCAGAGATCCTGCTCCCTTCTGGCGGTTCTTCAGGGATCTGCGCTACAAAGCCATCTCCGCCGCCAAACCAAATCCAGGTCACCTGGCCCTGGCTGAGATGGAGCGCGCTGGAAAACTGTCTGCCATTATCACCCAGAACATCGACGGGCTGCATCAGGCTGCCGGTTCGCAGCGCGTGATTGAGCTGCATGGCAACACCCGGCGGATCGGTTGCCTGAACTGCTCTGGGAGCTTCACAATGGAGACCGTTTATCAGCTGCTGGAGAAGGAGCTCCCGCCGCGGTGCCCTGAGTGTGGCGGGATGCTGAAACCTAAGGTCGTTTTCTTCGGCGAGGCGCTTCCCCAGGAGGCCCTGATGGATGCGGCCCGGTATTCAACCACCTGCGACCTGCTGATAGCGGTGGGCAGTTCTCTTCAGGTCTATCCGGCGGCGGCCCTCCCCGAGAGGGCGAGAGCCAGCGGGGCAAAGCTGATCATCATCAACAAAACCCCCACACCGTTCGATTATCTAGCTGATGCCTTGCTCCACCAGGCCGCGGGCGAAGTGCTTCCTGTGCTGGCGGAGGGAGGGGAGGTCGATACGGATCTTGGAAGGACAATGCCGGGCGAGCCCGAAGCGGGAATCGGAACCTAAGGCCAAGTCATGTACGTCGTCATTCATGGACACTTCTATCAGCCCCCTCGAGAGAATCCCTGGTCGGGTCTCATCCCGCGGCAGCCGAGTGCCTACCCGGCTCATGACTGGAATGAGCGGATCACGGACGAGTGCTATCGGCCCAATGCCCGCAGCCGGGTGCTGGGTGAGAGGAACCAAATCTATGAGATCGTCAACAACTACGCGTTCATCAACTTCGACTTTGGTCCCACGCTCCTGAGCTGGATGGAGGCGAACGTCCCCAGGGTCTACAAGCAGATCATCGAAGGTGATCGTCTAGGCGCAAAGCTTCAGGACGGGCATGGGAATGCGATCGCTCACGTGTACAACCATATGATCATGCCGCTCGCCAATTACCGGGACAAACGCACGCAGGTTATCTGGGGATTGCGGGACTTCGAGTGGCGTTTTGGCCGCAAGAGCGAGTCGATCTGGCTCGCCGAGACAGCCATCAACCTCGAGACAGCCAAGCTGCTGATCGAGCAGGGCCTCCGTTACATCATACTGTCACCCTATCAGGCATTGCGGGTGCGTCCGCTCGACCGGAGCCGCGGGTGGACGGATGCCGCGGGTGGAAAGGTTAACCCCCAGCGGTCCTATCGCTTCTTTCTCAAGGATTCGCGGCGGCACCGGATCCCGAATCGCTACATCGATGTTTTCTTCTACGACGGCCCCCTGGCCGCGGACATCAGCTTCGCGCATCTCCTCCGGGATTCCTCGCAACTGAGCAAGCGTCTGATCCAATCGGGCGGGGGGATCGATGGAGAGCAGGGATTGGTAAATGTGGCCACCGATGGTGAGATCTATGGGCACCACGAGCCTTTCGCGGACATGTGTCTGTCGCATCTGATCCGACGCCAGGCGGATCCGCACGGGGTCCGGCTGACAAACTACGGCCGCTATCTGGATCTCCATCCCCCGGAGTATGAGGTCAACTTGAACTTCGGAGACCAGGACGAAGGTACGGCCTGGAGCTGTGCTCACGGCGTTGGCCGGTGGGAGCGGGATTGCGGGTGTTCGACGTCTGCCGGCGAGAATTGGAATCAGCGCTGGCGGACACCACTGCGGCGAGGCTTCGACATGGTTCGTGACCGACTCGTCGAAACCTACCTTGAGCAAGTCAGTCCGCTGGTGAAGGATCCCTGGGCGGCCCGGGATGACTACATCCTGGTGATGCTGGAGCAGGAACCATCCACTCGCGAGGCGTTGTTGCAGCAGCACGCCCGCAAGCCGCTGGATGAGGCCGAGCGCCACAAGCTCTGGAGCCTGCTCGAATCCCAGCGACATGCGATGTACATGTACACCAGCTGCGCCTGGTTCTTTGCAGACATCTCCGGCATCGAGACGGTCCAGAACATGGCCTATGCATGCCGCGCCATCGAACTGGCGCGACCCTGGCAGAGACTGGATCTCGAGAAGATGCTACTGGAATACCTCAGCGAGGCCCGGAGCAATCTCCCGGAAATGGGCACCGGCGCGGATATCTACCGTCGTTTTGTGCTGCCTCAGCGGATCCAGCCGCGAGGAGTGGCGGGGAGCCTGGCGCTGGGCGCCGCAGTCCTGGGGCGTGAGCCTGAGCAACGTCAGTTCCGGTACGATGCACACAGCATCTGGTCTCAGAGAGCAGAACCCGCGGCGGGAGAGGAGGGGCTGGAGACCAGCTATCACAGCCTGATTGAGCTGATCCATCGCGACACCGGGGATCGCCACCGCTTTGAGGTTCATGTCTACTATGCCGGGCCTG
>JAGMDA010000385.1 GCA_023128935.1 Candidatus Eiseniibacteriota bacterium
GAGAGCCCCGGCGCTTGGAAATATTCCAGGTCGTTCACCTTCCAAATGGTCTTTACCATCTTGCATTCCTCCTAAGTAGGTGGAAAAGTGAAATGGAACCACAGATCACACGGATTAACCCGGAGAATGAGGAAAACTTCTGCGAAAATCTGTTCTCTCTGTGGTCTCAAGCTTCGGTGCGAGAAAAATATGAAAATGATTTTGTTCAGGTACTTATCAGCCTGGCAACGGGCTTCTTCCATTAGAACGCGGTGGCGTCACTTCAAAGCCCTTCCCGACTACGCGCATCTGTAGGCCCAGCCACGGCTGCAGCCTCTCGCCATCCGACGAAATCGTTAGCTCGGACTTGCCAGACGGAAGGCTCAGCTCGCCGTTCACAGGCAAATCTGCCAACTCTTTCCAGTTAGCATCGAACACGATGGCCGTCCCCCCTCCCTCGTAAGTTAGGTACTGGTCGGAGGCGAGATCTCCTTCGACTGATAACACCTGGTCCCCGAGGCGGAAAACGAGGTGCGACAGAGTTGCCCTCATTTCCGGCAGCGCTCTTAAGCCTTCGACCACGGCCGTAGCAATTGCGCCCGGGGCAATCCGGATCATACCGAACCGCACCTGGGTGACATGAGCGTAATCGAACCATTTGAGCGCATGCCAGATACTGCACTCCGGACCGCGCGCCCATTCATAGTCGAAGTAGCGGTCCGCACTCACCTCCCCGTTGGGCCACTCCACCCAGCGCCGTCCCGGCTGGTCTAACGGAGCGTAGTATTGACGGACTTGTCCGGCCGTATCCACCAACTCTACGAAAAGCATGGTGCCGGGACTCCCCTCGCCCGCGTCGAGCCACATGCCCAGACCCCGCCGTTGCGACAGGTTCAACGCCTCGCCCGGAGAAGTATGGACATCCGACGGCCAGATCATCATGCTCTCAAATCCCGACAGTTCACGACAGGTACCTACGGGCCAATTAAACCGCACCGGGGGTGAGGATTCGGTGTCGCGGATTCTGGGGGCATTCGCCGGAGGGGTAACTTCCGCGAATCTCTTTGTATAGTCACAGGTAAGCCGATACGCCGGGGCGCCGCTCTGAGGTACGGTTGGTTCCACGTTCAGGGATCCCGGCTGCGGGCCGGGACGCAGATCACCGGCTGAAGCAGGGAGCAGGCCGACAGACCCTTCTGTCTCACGGTCAAGCGCCGGCAGCACCCGGATGGTGAACCGGAGTGGTTGAGCAGGATAGGGGTTCTCGACCGGCACCGAAACACGTTGCCTATGACTAGGTGCGATGCGATACACCGGCTTGTCTGTCTTGACGGGAGTGACCCGCCAGCGTGGGCCGGAGGTGTCCAACCGGAAATCGAGGCCGTTCGTGCGCAGCAGTTGCCTTTGCTCTTCGGTAAAGGCACCGGCATTACGCAGGCTCTCCCACGCCTTTGCCAGATCGAGAATACGGCCGGTCTGGGGATGCTCCCTCATGATCTTGACGTGAGATTCGATGCAGAAACACGCATCATAGCCAGCGCACTTGGCAAGGATGTATTCAAAATCGTCCGTATTGGTCGCCTCATAGTCCAGAGTCCTCAACCGCAGGGGCCACCAACCGAGAGCGGGGGGCATCAGGTTGCGCTGTTGGAGGGCGATGTTGTCCAGACGGCTGCGACGCTCCACCTCGTCGCGCAGGTTCACCATGTTCTCGCCCCAATTGCCACGAGAGACCATGTGCCAGAGGAAATGCGTCATACTACTGACGTCGAAAATGACGTGGTGGTCCCACCGTCGGAACACCGCCTCCACAAATCGGTTCATACCCCAATCGCCCCAGAAATTGAGGGCTTCCAGGCCATCGAACGAGGTAATTCCCAACCGACATCTATTCATGACGCCTGCCAACTGCGCTGCCTGTTCCTGCAAGAGCCCCGACTCGGGATCCGGAACAAAATGTCCGTAGGCTTGGATCAGCAGACAGACCTCCTCTCCCCGGCGATGTACCGTGGCCGTCGTGCCGTGGGCTCCCCGGCGACATCCTCGCAAAACCGCGGGATGTTGTCCCTCTATTTCCCCCTTATAACCAACGAGTTCATCACCGATGCGGGCTGTTGTCAATCCGTACCAGCCCCCCTGCGCGGCGATGGTTTCCGGAGAAAAGTCGCCGTCTCCCTCAATACAGATCTCGGTGGCATCTATCGTGATGTCCTCCGCCAGCATCCCCCGGGCCCAAACCGCCAGATCCGGATGAGGCTTGGGCGTCACATAGGAATCGTCGGAACTGATCCAGGCACTCATCGTATGCGCACCGATCGTTATCCCTTGGACGCCGGCCTGATCGGACAGGGAGCGCAGGTCCTTCTCACCATCGGGGAATACCTCCGTATTCACACCGAAATGGCCCAGTGTGGTACTCCAACTCCCCAGACCGGGGGTCGAACTCCCCTGACCGGAGGCCCAGATCCACGGGGGCAGATACAACGTCTTCAGGCCCCCTTGACTGGCGAATTCCATAGCCTCTGCGATCTCACTGGGGGAGAAGTCAACAGCCAGATACGATTGCCGCGTGGCGCGCGATTGTTTGGCCCATACGCCGTCCACCGCCGGGTGCGGCAATCCCTCCGCGATTTCGATCTCCCCGATTGCATCCAGCACATCTTTTCCCGGGCAGGCAAACAGGGCCACACCACCTGACGCATCTTCCGCACAAACGTAAAGCGTGACCCACACAGCCGACCCGCCCGGCATCACTTCTGCGCCACCGCTGCAATCGGATGTCAGCCCTTGAAGACCCACAGCATCGTTTCCACCATGCACAGTAGCAATGATTTCACCGATCATCCCTGTGATGGCCAACTCCAGCCGCAGCGTCAAAGTCA
>JAGMDA010000386.1 GCA_023128935.1 Candidatus Eiseniibacteriota bacterium
CATCCTCCCGTCAGGCTCATTTCATGCTGGAATCACGCTATCCTACAGGCTCATTTCATATTGGAAGACGCTAGGGATTGCGCAGGACACCATCTCCCTTTATCCTTCTTGGCAGCGTCGTGTCGCCCTCGCCTGCAACGTATGCTTGGGGCATTTCTGTGGGAGAACTCAAATGTACAAGAACCTGATCGTTTCGGATCCCCGAATCGCCCTCGGCAAACCTGTCATTGCCGGTACGAGGATCACTGTCGAACTCATCCTGGACAAGCTTGCTGCGGGTGAATCAATCAAGGATTTCCTCGACGCGCATCCGGCGCTAACCCGCCAGGCCATCCAGGCGGCCATTGCCTTTGCCGCTGATATCCTTCGCAGCGATCGTGTCTATCCCGTCAAGGGATCTGCAGCGTGAAGTGGGTGGCCGACGAGAACATCGATCGACAGATCGTTGAAGCCCTCAGAGCAGATGGCCATCAGGGCATCTATGTGCTCGAGACTACACCGACGGCCGCCCATGAAGACGTTTTGGCAATGGCTTCGGATGAATCCGCATTGCTACTCACGGCGGATAAGGACTTCGGAGATTTGGTATATCGCCAAGGTCGCGCGTCCGCTGGAGTCGTTTTCCTTCGGCTTGCCGGGATTCCGTCAGGGCAGAAGGCGTCCATCGTGACCGACGTCGCACGCCAGCATGCTGACGAGTTGATGGGATCCTTTACAGTCATAACCCGGAATGCGATCCGAATCCGGATGCCTTGAGGTCTCGACCGCTGCGAGGCCGAGGCGGAACCACCAAGGCGCTGTTGCCCGAGGCCACGCCGCGTCGGGTGTTCGGTCAGGTGAGCCTACCCGGCAAGGCCATAGCGGTGATCGGCATGCGCCGTGCCGGCAAGACCACATATGTGTATCAGTTGCGACGCGAGCGGATGGAGCTGGGCACTGGGCGCGAGCAACTGTCCTACCTCAACTTCGAGGACGAGCGGCTTGCGGGCCTGACGGCCGCGCACCTCGAGGATTGCTTCCTGGTGCGGATGGTCTGGATGGAGTCGGCATCGGAGCGGCAGCGAATGGTGAATCCGCGACGGGGCGCCCGCCGAGGCACCGGCCGATGTCACGGTGCAGCCGACCTACGAATGGCTGCTGACAGCGCCGACTTGATTCTCGAGGAAGGAAGAGAGGAGAAGCGTCAGGGCGAGGGTGAGCGACCCGAGCCACTACTCACTGGCTTCGCGGGCGACTCCCAGGCGCAACACGGCAGGCGTACATCCCCTGGGTAGACCACGTATCATGGAGCGCAGCGATCGCCTAGATCCCGCTGCAACTGCCGGATGGAGGCGCCCATCTTGGGGCGCGGAGTTGCCGACAGCTTACCTCGAAGGTCCGGGGAAGGGCAATCCCTGGGCCTTCACCTTCTGGCGGCCAGAGCTTCTTATCACATTTCGCCAAGCTGGACCTCTCGGAAAGACCATGTGGCTTAAAGAGAGATCATCCGAAGGCAATCTCACATCTGGACGCCGGTGAATAACCCTGGGGGGGAAACGGGTTCTTCGCCGGATTCACGAGGAAATCGAGCACCATCGACACCATTAAGTGCGTATCCACTTCACCCAAGTGGATACGCACTTTGCTGTATACTCGCGTTAGTCCAACCGGATTACCTTGCTGGCCGTGGTAAGGCCTCCGATGTCCAGTCGGCAGAAATAGATGCCGGTACTGACGGAGTTCCCGCGGTCATCAGCTCCGGTCCAAACAATACCATGACAGCCCCTTGTAGTGCTTCCACTCAGGAGTGTCCGCACGAGCTTGCCCGCCGAATCATAGATTCCGAGCGTCGCCTGCGCGTCAAAGGGTACTGAATACCTGAGAACGGTTTGCGAGACGAATGGATTCGGAAGGCCTTGCAGCTTTATCTGCGCACTATCGGTCCCACTCGCATTGTCGCCCACGGCCTGAGTGCTGGGAGCTTCAAGCACGACGAGCCCTCCCAACACACCCCCATCGACAAAGCACCACAGTTCCTGCTCTTCCGGCTTCGGTCTCATCCGCAACACACGCCTGCCATTTGGAAGGAAGTCCAGGAATTGTATGTCATAGGTACTCACGTATCGGAATAGGTGCCATCCATCGTTGGAACCCATGTATATGTAATCGTCAACGCACCGGATACATCGCCCCCAATAGGCTGGGTAGAAGTAGATCTGCGGTACATTGCCCAGGTCCGAAAGGTCGTAGACTCTTAGGCCGTCGCCGTGGGATGTAAACAGAACGGACTCGATGATTGCGGCTCCGGATGTGTATGAATAGCTGCCCGTTCCATACGTCCCGACAGAAGTCAATCCACCCGACTCTTCGCCCAGGATGAGACGAAAGTTGCCATCCCAATATCCTGTGCCCCGCTGCATCGTTGCAACGAACAGTGAATCCTGATAGGGCACGATATCAAGGCATACATCGGTGGCCCCCATGAGCGTTCCTGTAACGAATGGATCAGTAGGATCGGAGACATCGATGCGGTAGTAGTCTGCAGGATATTCCTGATATATGACATAGCCCTTATGGTAGGTGATTGGATCGAACTGGGCCCAAATCGTGCCACTTGGCTCAAGGCCAGCCAAGAATGTGGAGCCGAACTCGCTGATAGAGTAAGCAAAGAACACCGGTGTGCCCGATTGGTGCATGGCTGCGCCATCGAGGGCGAAAAGGTAGGAATCGGCCACGCAGAATTGCGCCAAGACGTGGCTCCCGCCAGGACAGATGGTGTAGCGGTAGGTCAGAGCGAAATCCTCTTCGATGTGAAAATAGCTGATACCGCCATTATGGGGGGCGACGAAGATGCCATCGTTATAGAACTCGAAGTCGTGTATCCATCCCCAGGGGATGTGTGCCTTGATGGTGAGTTCCTGTGCCGCTGCGCCCTGAGGTGCGATGATTTGAGGGAATAGTAAAAGCGAAAGAAGAACGGTGCATCGCAGGACTCTCTGGACGTGTGTTGTTTTCATTTTCCTGGCCTCCTTTGCTGGGGGTCACGCCGAGGGTCATATCTCAACGGAACCGACATGTGGTCGCGACCGGGAATGCGCGTGCTAACCGGGAGGCCAACACGTGCCTCTCCGCACGAATGAGCATACCAGATCCGAACCTAGGCGGGAAGTGCGAGCCTCTTCGCGGGAACACCGAATCGCCCGCGGTTCCAGGGCATTGACGCTGGGAGGGTCCAGCCCCTAGCATGCTGACATGCGCATGAGGGATCTCCTACGTGACCTTACGGCTGCCATTGGCTGGCTGCTGCTTGCCTGTCTGTTTGCCCCGCCCGCTGCGGCCGACCTGCCTCTATTCAGCGCTGGGATGGGGAGCGGGATCGGAGGGTTGTTCCACGAGGAGCATGTAAGCGGCGCTCCCCAGGCATCGGGGATAGGGCGCTACAGCTCGGCCGCATGGTATGCGGACCTGGCCTGGTCCTTCCGCTCTCGCCTGACGGTTGGCGTGCGGGCTCATCTGCTCCGGGTTCCACTAGAGGAGGACGAGCAACTGGGAACGATGGATCTGTTCCCCGTGGTCGTTCAGATCGGCTATTACTGCCCCGGTTTGACAGGCCGGTTGCGGGGTTTCGTCGCCGGTGGGGTGGGGGTTGCTTGGACTCGCTTTCTGTCCTCGTCGCGCAGTTCCCAGTGGGAGAGCTATGAGCGTGAGGGCCTGGAGGTTAGCATTTCTGAGAACCATCCGCTCGTACTCGAGGCAACGCTGGGGGCGAATCTGGAGCTGACGTCCGATTTCCTAGTGGAGATGGGCTTGACCTCGGTGCTGATGGACACGGAAGTGAGCTACAGGCCGGCATCTGACAGTGGGACGAGCGAGTTCCTTCAGCCCAGCTACGCCTATTCAGTCGAGGGGCGCCATCTGCTTCTGACCCTGGGCCTGCGCTGGTGGTTTGAGTGGTGGTAGGAATCTATGGACGAGTACTTCTCACTAGGCATCGTCTCCTCCGCCGGGTTCGTCCTCAGTTTCCTCCGGATGATCCTCCCCCGTCTCAGCCTCCGCGGAATCGTTATCGGAGGGGAACCGGAATACGGCCCCGTCGCCCGGGGCGTCGGAACCCCGGGAAGGCTCTGATCCGGCGAACCCCTGGTGTTTGTCGCGTGATTCGTCAAGGCGACGGGCTAGCTCCGCGAGATGGCGCTTCAGCTCGAGGACCCGCTCCCTCATCATGGAATCCAGCACGGCCATACGGTTCTCGCTGCTGCCCATCTTCTGCAGAAGCAGGTTGATCTCATCCTGAAGGGGCTGCAACTCGGGGTGCTCCTTCAAGAACTGATTTCTGGCCTCTACGACCCTGTGAATTCTATCGAATGCGCTATCGTCTTCAATGAACATGATGTCTCCGCGCTAGGCAACCCGGGGCGGGCAATCGTCAGAGGCGGATTCGCTCATTGCCAGGCGTACGTTGAAGTAGTCGGCTGGCAGCTAGCCGTTCCATACTTGAGCGACCCGGTGGCTTGGAAACCTGGCGGTAGGCAACCATGCAGATGTATCGCACCCCGGCCGGAGCAGTGATGGCGCGAGTAGCCCGAGGGACCGAGCCGTGTAGGAGAAGCCGACACCTATGCAGGGAAATCCGACACGGGTGCCTGGAGAGGAGCCTTGCGACAACAGCGGGCTCCACCCCCTAATCCCTTTTCAGTGAGGATATTGTGCGTCCCAAGGCCGCCTGATCCCCATGTGGCACAGGCCTTGCGTCTCCAATGATCTGGAGATGACCCCACTGGGTGATCCCTTGATAGCCAGGCAAACAGATGATAGGCAGGCAAACAGAGCAAGTGTTGGAGGTGCAAGATGCTCAACTGGGCGGACCCTCAGACCTTCTGGCTCAATGTGACGAATGCCGCTCTTGGGCTCGTCTGCTTGACTAGCCTCGTGCTCATCCTGGGCGCGGTGGCAAAGGAAGTGCGGGCACGGGCCAAGAAGCACAGCGCGGCCATTGTCGATCTGGATCCTCACATCCTATCGGTGCCTGAACTGGGTACTACGATGGCCGATGGCGGGCAGCCACTGAGCGAGAAGCCAGACGAGAAGATGGACAAGTAGGCCCTCGCGATCAACCCCCTGTGGAGTGGAGGTCGGCCATGAAGTGTCCGTTCCTCAGAGAGACCACGGTCGGATCGTGCGAGGCATCGCCATTCCGCAAGATGATCCCGCGATCCGTGATTCAGGAGGATGAGCAGAAATGCTCCTCTCCGGCCTACGTGAATTGCCCGGCTGCCAAGGCACAGCTTCAGGCTCATCCGGGTCCGCCCGCGCCCAGATGTCCATTCTTTCGCGAGTCGCTCGTCCAGCACTGCACCGCGATCTCACCGACGAAGTTCATTCCCTATAACGACGATCTCCTGTCCCGCTGCAATAGTGACGCGCACCGCTACTGCCAGCTCTACCTCCAGCGATCCCACCCCGAGTGCCCCGAGAGGCGGAGCGACGGGGCATCCAAACGCCCAGCGGACCCTGCCGCACAAGCGATTCCTCTTCCCGAAAGACTTGCCTATGCGCGCAATCACATGTGGCTCGATGTGAGCGAAGACGGAAGCTGTCATGTGGGCGTGGATGCCTTCCTAACCAGGGTTCTGGGGGCCGTGGAGCGTGAGAGCTTCGTGTCCGAGAAGGGCTTCCACAGACCAGCAGTCGTTCTGAGGGTAGGCGGAGTGGATCTGCTCCTGACATTTCCGTTGCGCATGAATATCACGCAGTGCAACACGCTGCTGCGATCCAAACCTGAGAGACTGGTTGAGGACCCCTATGGCGCTGGATGGCTTTTCGAGGGCACAGCTTC
>JAGMDA010000387.1 GCA_023128935.1 Candidatus Eiseniibacteriota bacterium
ATCCACAGCTCTGCACTGGTCGGCCGTAATGTATGTTGTGGGCAACACGCCGCCATAGGCCCGCATGTCATCATCGGAGATCGATGCCGGATCGGTGAGAACACAACCATCCTCCCCGGGGTTGTCATCGCCGCTGATGTCAGCATCGGGAGTGATTGCCTGATCTACCCAAACGTGGTCCTGCGTGAGGGCACCGAGCTGGGCAACCGCGTGCTCGTGCACTCTGGCGCGGTTATCGGGGCCGATGGATTCGGATTCGTGAACCGCGGTGGAGAGCACCAGAAGATCCCGCAACTTGGGCGCGTCGTAATCGAGGATGACGTCGAGATCGGGGCCAACACTTGCATCGATCGGGCCACCACAGGCGCAACAATAGTGCGACGTGGCACGCGGATCGACAACTTGGTGCAGGTGGCCCACAACGTGACGATTGGGCGCCATTCGATCCTATGCGCCCAGGTCGGGATTGCTGGCAGCACGGCGGTGGGAGACGGCGTGACGCTGGCCGGCCAGGTAGGAATTGTGGGCCACATCGAGATAGGGGACCATGCCATGGTCGGTGCCCAGGGGGGAGTCACCAAGTCCGTGCCCCCGGGGGCCAAGGTTTCCGGCTATCCCGCCACTCAACACAGCCTTGCCAAACGCATGTATGCCGGGATGCGCCATCTGCCCGATCTCCTGAAGGACGTGCGCGAACTCAAGAGACGCCTTGACAAGTTGGATGGGAAGGAGGACTAGAGGGGCGGTGAACCAACGGACCATTGCAAAGGTCGTATCCCTTGCCGGGATTGGTCTCCACATGGGGGAGGAAGCCACCGTTACATTCCGGCCCGCTGGTCCGGATACGGGCATCTGCTTTCGCCGCAGCGACCTTTCGGGATCGCCTGAGGTCCGGGTCTGCCCCGAGAACTCCGTGGATGACAACGATGGCCGCCGCCGAACGATCCTTCGCAGCAGGGGGACGGAGGTCCACACGGTAGAGCATGTGCTAGCTGCCGTGACCGCCCTTCAGATCGACAATATCATGATTGAGGTTTCTGGCCCGGAGGTTCCCGAGCCCAACGATGGGAGCGCCGCCGCCTTTGTGGAGGTTCTGGAAGGCGCCGGGTTCGTCAACCTGGATGCTGAACGGAAACCGTTCGTGATTAGTCAGCCCGTGACCTACGATCAGGATGGCGTGCAGATTATCGGAACCCCGCATGAGGGTCTCAAGCTCGGCTTCACAATCCAGTTCGACAATCCGGTGCTGGGGACACAACATCTGAGTTTGGAGATTACTCCGGAGAGCTTCAAGAAGCTCGTTGCCCCGGCGCGTACCTTTGCGCTCTACCGGGATGTTGAAATGCTGCGAGCCCAGGGACTGATCAAGGGGGGCAGCCTTAAGAACTCCGTCGTTATTAAAGACGACGGGATTATGAACGATGAACCGCTCCGCTTCCCGGATGAATTCGTCCGTCACAAGATCCTGGATCTGCTTGGCGACCTCGCGCTCTTGGGACGCCCGCTCCAGGGCCATGTCTATGCGGTGCGCAGTGGCCACCAGCACAATGTCAAGTTCGTGCGCGCGCTAGTGGAGCAGCACACAGGACCTGCCTTGTATGACAAACTGCTCAATGAGGTGCACTTCGATATCAACGACGTAGAACGGATCATGCCGCACCGCTACCCGTTTCTGCTCGTTGACCGCATCCTCCATCTTGAGGATCGCAAACGGGTTGTGGGGCTCAAGAATGTGACGGTCAACGAACCTTTCTTTGCCGGGCATTTCCCTGGACACCCGATCATGCCCGCCGTTTTGATCATCGAGGCCATGGCCCAAGTTGGCGGCGTACTGTTGCTGAACACGGTAGAGAACCCTGAATCGAAGCTGGTCTACTTCATGGGCATCGACAATGCCAAGTTCCGGCGGCCCGTGCTTCCAGGCGATCAGCTCGTCTTTGACCTGCAGTTGACCAAGCTCAAGAGCCGTACGTGCAAGATGCTGGGCAAGGCCTTTGTGAGCGGGCAGTTGGTCGCCGAGGCAGAGTTGCTCTCCAGCATTGTCGACAGGGATGTGGCGCCGCGATGATACAGATCGATCACGCGGCAATTGTCGCGCCAGGGGCAGAACTGGGTGTGGATGTTGACATCGGCCCCTATTGCATTGTCGGCCCGGAGGTTCAACTCGGGGATCGCTGCCGCCTGCACTCGATGGTTAGGATTGATGGACGGACGATCATAGGGCAGGGATGTGAGTTCTTTCACAGTTCAGCCATCGGTGGCGAACCACAGGATCTCAAATATAGGGGTGCACCAAGCTACTTGCAGATTGGGGCGCGCAATACCTTTCGCGAGTTCTGCACAGTGAACAGGGCAACCGCGGAAGGTGAAGCTACCATCATCGGAAACGACAATCTGATTATGGCCTACGCGCATGTGGCACACAACTGCGTGATGGGTAACCATACCATCCTGGCCAACGCGGCCAATCTCGCGGGCCACGTCGAGATGGGCGACTTCGCCATCATCGGGGGCGTTACACCTGTGCACCAATTCGTCCGCATCGGCCCGCACAGTATCATCGGTGGCGGCTGCCGGGTGCCAAAGGATGTACCACCCTTCGTCAAGGCGGCGGGCAATCCGCTGCACGTCTTCGGACTCAACACCATTGGGCTTCAGCGGCGGGGCTTCTCTGCTGAGTCGGTGAACGAGCTCAAGAAGCTCTACAGGATTTTCTTCCGCTTGAAGCTGGTCAAGGAAAAGGCGCTGGAACGGATCCGTGTAGAGTGCCGATCGCTTCCCGAGATCAAGCTCTTCTGTGATTTCGTCGAGCGTTCAGAGCGCGGCCTGACACGCTAGGTGGTGCAGATGGGTGGGTTTTCGAGAAAAGTTCGGTCTAGGAGCACAGGCGCTCCCGCATCCTCAAAGGTTGAATAGCTCATGTCTGCATCCCTGCGTATCGCCGTTATTGGCGCTGGTCATCTGGGTGGATTCCACGCCCGTGCGCTGAATCGATTGGTGCCCGGTCAACCCATGTGGATCGTTGATCGTGAGATGGATCCGGCCCAAGAGCTTGCGCGCGAGGTTGGAGCCAGGGCAGGCACCGAATTGGCGCCGGTGCTACAACGCGCTTCGGCAGTTATCATTGCAGCACCTACTGAAAGCCATTTCGAGATTGCGTCCCGCGCCCTGCGCAGCGCTTGCCATGTGCTGGTCGAGAAGCCGATGACCGAGAGGACGGCCCAAGGCGAAGCCCTTGTGCGCTTGGCAGCCAAATGCAACCGCAAGCTGCAGGTCGGCCACATCGAACGCTTCAACCCCGTCTTCCGCGCCGCCCGTAACTCCATTGGCATTCCAGCGTTTATGGAATCCCAAAGGCTTGCGCCTTTCGTGCCGCGAAGCTTGGATATCGACGTGGTCCTGGACCTGATGATTCATGACATCGACATCCTCTTGAGCCTGGTGCCCGATCCAGTGGTCTCCCTCGATGCGGTGGGTGTCTCTGTGCTGACGCAGAATGAAGACATCGCCAACGCATGGCTGCGCTTCGAGAACGGAACGGTGGCCAATCTGACAGCCAGCCGCGTGTCTCCGGAGAAGGTGAGGAAATTGCGCTTCTTCGGCCAGGCCGGGTATGTCTCACTCGACTTCCTAACCCACCGCGGCCACCGGGCCAGCGTCCATGCAGACCCATCCGCTGCGGTGACGGTTCCGGGAAGCGGGCGCGTTGCGGTGACGGTTCCGGGAAGCGGGCGCGTTCAGGTGGATCAAGAAGCCCTCGAGGTACCCTCCGGCGATGCACTCTCTGAGGAGATTCGAGATTTCCTGCATGCGATCCGGGAGGATAGACCCCCGTTGGTGAGCGGAGAGGATGGACTGCGTGTGCTGCGCCTTGCCTCACGCATCCGGCACGAGGTGCGGCGGAGCCTGGAGCAGTTTCGCGATGGCGGGCTCCGCTGCTCGACGGGTCGCGGGATGGAGAAGGAGATCTCGCCGGCACTAGAGCGTTAGGCGGCCCCTATGACTGGGCAGCGGATCCTGATCGTGGCAGGAGAGGCAAGCAGCGATGCGCACGGCGCCGGTCTCGTGCGGGCCCTAGAGGGGCTCGGCCTGAAGGCTTCCTTCTACGGCATCGGCGGGCCAGCCCTCGAGCGCGCTGGGATGCGGATGCTGGGGCGATCGGAGGATCTGGCCGTCGTCGGTATCATCGAGGCTCTGCGCGTGATCCCCCAGGCACTGCGGCTGCTGTGGCGGATGAAAAGAGAGCTTGAGCAGAACCCGCCAGATCTGTTTCTTCCGATCGACGCTCCTGAATTCAATCTGCGCTTGGCTCGCGCGGCACAGCGAAATGGCGTGCCGATCCTCTACTTCATTGCGCCCCAACTGTGGGCTTGGCGGCCCGGCCGCGTGCGGATTCTGCGCGAGTGCGTGCGGGAGCTGCTGGTGCTTTTCCCCTTTGAGGAGCATTGGTTCAGGGAACGGGGCGTGCCGACCACGCATATCGGCCACCCTCTGGTGGATACCTCGCGCCACCATGGTTATCCCGCTGATCTCCGGGAGCGATTGGGGGCCAAGGGGTCCTCGCCGCTAGGGCTTCTGCTTCCGGGAAGCCGCCGCGTGGAGGTTAGGCGGCACCTGCCGATCCTGGCAGAGGCCGCTGCGATGATCCAGAGGCGCGAGCCATCCATCCGGTGGGTACTTCGCCAAGCAGATACACTCGAGGAAAGCTGCTACCGGCCGCACGCCGAGCGGGCAGGGATCCAACTGCGGAGCGAGCCGCTGTTTGATCTGGCCGCCGTAGCCGATGTTGCCGTAGCGGTTTCGGGCACGGCCTCATTTGAGACCGCCCTGATGGGAACCCCGACCGTCGTTGTCTATCGGGTCAATCCACTGACCTGGTGGCTGGCGCGGCGGATCGTGCGGGTCCCCTGGATTTCGATGGCCAACCTGGTGAGCGCACGACCGATCTTGCCTGAGCTGCTGCAAAACGATTGCTCGCCTGGCAGAATCGCTGATGAGGTTGAGGCGCTCCTGCGCAATGCGCAGCGGCGCGATCAGATGCGGCATGACCTGCTCAAGATGCGTGCGGAGTTCGGATCCAGCGGCGCCTATGAGCGCGCGGCCGCGCGGGTCATGGCACACCTCCGGCCTGGGGAGTCATGTGCGCAGGGCGCTACGGCTGCCGCCGCCGGCGAGGGGGAGGGGAGATGACCAGCGCAGGCGGCATCCCTCTGCGGGCTAGGGCGGCCGGGCTAATCGGTTCGGCTATTCTCCGTCTGCTGGGAAGCAGCTGGCGCATACGCCTTATCGGACGCGAGCACGAGCGGGCAGCTGTCGAGATGAGCGGGGGGGGGTTGCTCTACGCCGTCTGGCACGGACAACTGCTGCCGCTCACTTACTGCATGCGCGGTCAGGGGATCTCTCTCCTGATCAGTCAACATCTTGATGGAGAGTACATCGCCCAGGCAACCCAGCGCTTGGGGTATCAGTCTGTCCGGGGTTCGACCTCCAGGGGAGGGTTCCGATCCCTAGTGGAGATGGTCCGCCTGGGGCGCGGTGGGGGTCGTGTGGCTATTACACCCGATGGTCCGCGGGGACCACGGCACCAGGCGCAGCCCGGAGCGGTTCTGATTGCGCGGCGCGCCGGTATCCCGATCCTACCCCTGGCAGGCTCCGTCTGGCCCCGCAAGCAGCTGTCCTCCTGGGATCGATTCGTGGTGCCCGCGCCCCTGGCAAAGGTCGTCTATGGATTCGGACCCCCGCTCGTTGTCCCACCGGATCTCAAGACCGATGTGGCGATTGAGGCCTGGAACGTAAAGCTCGCGGCAGCCCTACACAGCTTGACTGCGCGGACCGAGCGGGAAGTCCTGACATGGGCGAGGAGGAGAAATGCCCACGCCCACCCAGAACGCTGATAAGGCACCCGAGACGGCTCCTGGCGGACGCCAGGCGGATGCCCTGACACTGGCATGCGGCGGGCTCTACGGCCTGGCATGGGCCGGATC
>JAGMDA010000388.1 GCA_023128935.1 Candidatus Eiseniibacteriota bacterium
ACGCGGCTTCTAAGCACCATCGACACGCCGGAGTGACAACCAAAAAAATTGCCCGGGATGAGATCCTGGCGAGCAATTGGCGGGCAATTGACGAGCAATCAAGTATTATAGCGCTGCGAAATAGCGGATGTTTCGGTGTTGCCGAGGACATCCGAGAGAATTGCCGGAGGACCTTGTTTCAAACAACGCTGGTGAGCATTGGCCGTTACGACAATTCATTGGCTAATCAGCGTCTAATAAGTGGGCATTGTATCGGCGTAGGACGCGGAGACGTCGGCGTTTTCCCTATTCGCCGCAATAACCAATTGAATAACCATCCCGCCCTTTTTCGGACAAGGGCCGCGCCTGAGGTGAGCGCATGACCTCAAAACTCCCCATCAATCTCAAAGACCTGCTACGGCAACGCACCGTAGAAGGTGAGCGCATCGAGTACAAGGCGGGCTGGAACCCAGACGCCGTCATCCGCACGCTCTGCGCCTTCGCCAACGACTTCGAAAACCTCGGGGGCGGATACGTCGTCATCGGTCAGGACTGTGACAACGCGGGACGGCCCATCTTTCCGCCGAGGGGGCTCGATGAGGGTCAGCTCGACCGAATCCAGCGCGAGCTCTTGCAACTCTGCCATCAGATTCAGCCGCCTTACTTCCCCATACTCAGCCTGGAGCGCTTCGAAGAGCGCAGCCTCCTCGTGCTCTGGGCACCGGGTGGAGAGACCCGACCTTACAAGGCCCCCAGGGCCGTCACCGCCAAGCGGAAGGATCATCGCTATTACATCCGGCGCTACTCCAGCACCGTCGAAGCCAAGGGCGAAACCGAGCGCGAGGTGGGCAGCGGACTCGCCGAGGAGGCGCCCGACCTGTCGGCGGAAGCCCTAGGCCGGCAGATGAACGTGGTGAGTGGACCGGTCGAGGCGCCGCTGCTCAGGAACGTTGGGTTGCTCTTCTTCAACGAGGAGCCAAGGCGCTTCTTTCCGGTAACCCAGATCGACGTGGTTTACTTTCCCGAGGGAGCGGGTGGCGACCAGTTTGAGGAGAAGATCTTCGTGGGACCGCTATCCCAGATCACCCGCGACGCGATCTCGTTTATCGAGCGCAATTACCTGAAAGAGACTGTCATCAAGCACCCGGACCGTCCAGAAGCGGAGCGACTCTGGAACTTCCCCCTGGCGGCCATCGAAGAGGCCGTGGTCAACGCGGTTTACCATCGGTCCTACGAGATTCGCGAGCCCGTCGAAGTGCGCATCACGGGCGAGGACTTGGTGGTCTTGAGCTTCCCTGGCCCGGACCGCTCCATCAAGATGGACGATCTGCGCGCTGGGCGTGCCGTGAGCCGCCGCTATCGCAATCGCCGTATCGGCGAGTTCTTGAAGGAGTTGGATCTCACGGAGGGCCGTTCTACAGGGATCACTAAGATCCTCAAGGTGATGGCGGCCAACGGATCGCCGCCACCCGAGTTCGAGTCCGACGAGGACCGCAGCTACTTCCTGATTCGCCTGCCGGTTCATGAGCGGGCGGTTGTGACTCCGGCTGGGACTGAGGTTACCGGGGAAGTCACCGGGGAAGTCACCGGGGAAGTTCGACGGCTACTAGAAGCCCTTACGGGGGAGATGCGGCGCCGCGAGCTTCAGGAAGCCCTGGGCTTGAAACATGAAGATCACTTCCGTAACGCCTACCTGGTTCCTGCCCTCGATGCAGGCATGATCGAGATGACCATCCCCGACAAGCCGCGTAGCAGCAAGCAGCGCTACCGCCTGACCGACAAGGGCCTGCAGTGGCTGAACGAACACGGAGGCGCCCAATGAAGGCAGAACAGGTCGACAAGGCCCTCCACGAGAAGTTCGTCACCGAAGACGCGCGACTGGTCTTCTGGCACGACCCGAACGGCGAGTTCGCGGACTACGTTGCGGGTGGCCTGGTCGGGGACCTGTCGGATGTTCAGCTGCTCGACGTGGCCGAGGTGGGCGGGCTCTCGACCAAGCTGCGCCTCGAACGAGAGGACCGCACCGGCAAGTACCTGGTCTACAGCAAGGGCGAGATGCCGCCGGCCGAGGAGGACTGGCTTCTCGACATCCGGCTCTACAGCGCCCAGTTCCACGCCGATATGGCGAGCATCTGGCTGCAGGAACTGGGGCTGAGCAGTCTCTCCTTGCGGGACCATCTCAAGGCAAGGGCGACTTTCCTGGGCAACCAGGACCGGCGCAAGAAACTCAAGCGGCTCATCAGCGCGAATGATGACGAGGCGGCGCTTGACCTCAAGATGATGACGGTGCTGGTGGGCAGCCAGGTGGCGAGCCCTTTCGACGTGCTCCGCGCCCTATGCCACGACCACGGGCAGGATGGCCGCTTCGACATGAGCACTCCGCCTGAGGTCATCGCGACCTTCGAGAAGATGAACCTGCTCGATCGCTTCTGGGATCTGATGCGTCTGGAGTTTGGCTACACCTCGGATGCGCCAAGCGTGCCCGGGCTGTTGCGGAGGCTTCTTGTATCGGAGCTCTTCCACCAAACGGACAACGCGAGCATGAACTCGCTCGCGCATCACAAGTTGCCCGCCGCCGGGCAGCGAAACGCGGTGGTCTTCTTGACCCAGTGGCGAGACTCCAGTGGCAAGGCCAGCAGCTACGACGCCGCGGCCGCGGCCGTGTCAGGAGAGCAGAGGGTGAGCGAACCGCTGGCGACCTTTGACCTCGATACCATCAAGGATGTCTACACCTTCTGGGAGGCCGAGAAGCGCGTCGTCTCCAGCCT
>JAGMDA010000389.1 GCA_023128935.1 Candidatus Eiseniibacteriota bacterium
ACCGCTTCGAGGTCATTCAGACCGAGGCAGTGGGCGAGCGGAGAAAACCCATCACGCTGCGCGCCGCGGTCTATGATGGCGCCCGTGCGGTGACTTCGGTGGAGACCATCACCTTCGACAGCACATCGGACAGGATCGAGGAGCGCAAGAAGTCGATTCGCTTCGAGCTTCGCACCGGAACCTATGACAAGACCACCCCGTACCGTTTGGTGCTGCGCGACGTCGAGAGCGACGCCGAAGTGCAATCGGTGCCGGTCGTGATCGACAGGAGCTTTGACGATGACTTCTGAGAACCAAGACATGGCCCGCGGCGACCTGGACTCGCTGCTCAACGAGCACTTTGCGGGAAAGATCGTCCGCAAGGATCTCACCAAACTGGTGAAGGAGGGCGCGAACGTTCCGGTGTTCGTGCTCGAGTACCTGCTCGGCAACTACTGCTCATCCCAGGATGAAGAGGTCGTAGCCGACGGCCTCCAGACCGTGAAGCGTGTGCTGACCGACAACTTCGTCCGCCCGGACGAGGCGGAGAAGATCAAGTCGCTTATTCGCGAGCAGGGAACCTACAAGGTCATCGACAAGGTGAGCGTGGAGCTCAACGAGAAACGCGACGTCTACGAGGCGCAGTTGCTGAGCCTGGGCATCAAGGGCGTCGTCGTCCCGAGCTCCACGGTGAAGCAGTACGAGAAGCTTCTGGTGGGCGGCATGTGGGCACTGGTAACCCTGGAGTATTTCTACGAGGAGGGGCAGAAGGATTCCCCGTTCTTATTGCGACAGCTAAAACCCATCCAGATGCCGAACATGGACATGGGCGAGCTGCGGGAGGGTCGCAAGCGGTTCACCGCGGAGCAGTGGCTCGACGTGCTGCTCCGATCATCGGGCATGGAGCCGACGACGTTGGAGCGACGAGTCAAGTGGCACTTGCTGGCGCGGATGATTCCGTTCGTCGAGAACAACTACAACGTTTGCGAGCTGGGGCCTCGGGGCACAGGCAAGAGCCACATCTACAGGGAGGTGAGCCCGAACAGCATCCTGATCTCGGGCGGGCAGACCACAGTCGCGAACCTCTTCTACAACTTGGCGCGGCGACAAATCGGGCTTGTCGGTGTTTGGGATGTGGTGGCCTTTGATGAAGTGGCCGGCATTCATTTCAAGGACCACGATGGCGTGCAAATCATGAAGGATTTCATGGCCTCGGGATCTTTCGTGCGCGGAAGAGATTCCATCAATGCTTCGGCTGCGATGGTCTTTGTGGGGAACATCGACAATGTCAAGTCGTTGCTCAAGACGAGCCATCTGTTGGCGCCGTTCCCCGATGAGATGATTGATGCGGCCTTTTTTGACCGCTTCCACGCCTACATCCCGGGCTGGGAGATCCCGAAGATGCGGCCCGAGTTTTTCACGGACCAGTACGGCTTCATCGTCGACTACTTGGCCGAGTTCTTCCGAGAGATGCGCAAGTACAACTTCGGGGACGCCATCAACAAGTACTTCCGGCTCGGCCACGACCTCAATCAGCGCGACACCATCGCCGTGAAACGCACGGTGTCTGGTCTGCTCAAGCTGCTCTATCCGCACGAGGAGTACGACAAGGAAGCGGTCCGGGCGTGCCTCGAGTACGCGCTCGAGGCGCGGCGGCGCATGAAGGAACAGCTCAAGCGCATCGGCGGCATGGAGTTCTACGACGTCCACTTCAGCTACATCGACCTGGAGACGAGCGAAGAAAAACTCGTCCGAGTCAAGGAGCAGGGGGGTGACGCGTTGATCCCCGCAGACCCTCTGAACCCCGGCTCCCTATACACCGTCGATCGGGGTAGCGCTGGGCATCTCGGCTTGTACCGCTTGGAAACTCAGATCACCGCCGGAAGCGGGCAGTTAAAACTCTCGGGATTGGGATCGAACACGGCGGCGAAGGAATCGGTGAAGGTCGGCTTCGACTACTTCCGCGCGAACGCGCCGCAGATCCAGGCATCCCTCAAGCCAGGTGATCACGATTACCACCTGCACGTCGTTGAGGCCCATAACACCGGGCCCTCCACGGCGCTGACGCTGGCCGCCGTCGTCGCACTCTGTTCAGGCTTACTCGGCAAGGCCATCGAGCCGCAGATGGTGGTGCTGGGCACGATGAGTCTGGGCGGCAATATCGTTCCCGTGGAGAACCTTGCCGAGTCGCTACAGGTGGCAGCAGATGCCGGCGCCAAGCGCCTACTCCTGCCGATGGCCAGCGTCGGAGATATTCCCACTATCCCTGGGGAGCTGTTTGCCAAGTTTCAGACTAGCTTTTATGCTGATCCTAGGGATGCGGTTTTTAAGGCGTTGGGGGTTCAGTAGGCGCTATTGGTAGGCGACCTGTTTGTGGTTGGTCCGGAGGCTCGTGGCCTCGGCACCTGTCTCCGCCTCATCCTCGATGCCTGCGTGGCGGTATGCAACGCGGAGATTGAGCCGGGGGCACGTCGCTGATGCGCAATGGCCAGGTATACGATGAATTTCATTGCCAGCAACGAGACTTCCCGCGGACTGATCTTCACTAACCGGTGACACCGTGCGCAGTTGAAAAGCCGGTACCCCTGCTCGACCACCCCAACCGCACCCACCGAAAAGCTGGACAAATGGGTCGGGATCGAGGCATTCTGTCGTGCGGGGTGATTACGCGGCAATCGACCACAGGTTCATCTGGGGGCCATCCGGTGTTTATTACAGTCTCAGCCATCGTCGCAGGGATGCCAATAGGCTCCCACTCCGGCCCAACCGCCGAGCCAGGTGCTTCATGCGGGCGATCCGCGAGCGATTTGAGCTGTGGGAAGAAGGGAGGTTCAACTCGTTCGCGTAGGAGGTGAGCACCCTTTTAAGGAGGGGGACATGTTGCTCCTCCAGCTGCAGCTCGGCAGCCCGCCCTGGATCAAGCCGCTGGCGGGCGAGGTCCAGACGATCCTCGATCTCTAGGATCGTCCGGGAATCCTGGGGGTCGAAAAACCGCCTACTCATATAGGTGAGAGCCTCTTGGATGATCTCGACATCCAATGCCTCCAGCAGGATGTGCCTACTCATCGACCTGATCTCCGCTTACTTGATCACCCCGACTGTATTGCTCGTGAGCACGGTCTCAGACCGTTGACCGCTGCGGGTTCTGCCACCCTGTTGCCGTCACCGACGATTGCCCCCTACCCATCCTCGCTGCACCTGGATCCGGATGCAAGCGGCGGCAGGCCAGCGATTACGCAGCTGATCGGCAGGCGCGGCTACTTGAAAACCGCCCCCCGGGAGCGCTACCATCCCTCAGTTGCCAATGGCAATGTGGACTTGGTGGAGGTGGGAGATGGCCTGGGAGTACAGCGAGAAGACCAAGCAGCTCTTCACGGACGCGGTGCAGGGCAAGCCTGGTACCCATTTGGGTGAGATCGAGAACCCTGACGGCCTCGGCGAGCACGGATCGATCACTTGTGGGGATGCGCTGCGTTTTACTTTCCGCGTGCGCCGGCACCAGACCGATCCCACTCAGGATGTAATCACTGAAGCCCGGTACCTAACCTTTGGGTGCACCTCGGCAATCGCTGCGTCTGAGGCGCTTTGCCTGATGGTTGAAGATGGCGACTACACGCCTATTGGGGCGCTGAAGATCACGAACGCGGACATCGTCGACTTCCTGGACGGGTTGCCTGAACAGAAGATCCACTGCTCAGTCATGGGAGCCGAGGCGTTACGGGCCGCTGTGTTCAACTGGGCGCAGAAGCGCGGAGTAGATCTGAAGAAGTTGGGCGTCGATATCCAACCGGAGGAGCAGCAGGATGGTCGTGTTGTCTGCCAATGCTTCGGCCTCACTGAGCCCTACCTCCGGCGGAAGATCAAGGAACTCAACTTGCACACGATTCCCCAGATCTCGAATGCGATCAAGGCCGGAGGCGCCTGCATGTCATGTCATCACACACCCGGCGGGCTGCAGGATATTCTCGATGACATTTGGGGCCCGGAGGAATCTGCAGCAGCGTCTGCCCCCGCGCTCCCCGACGGGAAAGGCGCAGTGTCCGAAAGCGATGCCCAGATCTCACCCTATCAATTCAGCAAGAAGGTCGAGAAGGTAATCGAGGAGCATGTACGCCCCATGCTCCAGCGGGATGGGGGGGATCTGGAGATTGTGGATATCAAAGACACTGCTGTTTACTGCCGCTTGGTGGGTGCGTGTGCCACGTGTGCCGTAGCTGGCACTACCATGAAGCTCCTGGTCGAACAGGCGCTCAAGGATCACGTGGACGAACGAATTCGGGTGATCGCTGTCTGACGCCAGCTGGATGGCACTGCGCATCAGCAGGCTTGTCAGATCGGTGTTTTGGGAAAGACCTGCGCCACAGGATGGTGCGCCGCCGCGGTGGATCGGGGTTTGGGTATGAGAGATAATCTCCGACGCGAGCCGATACAGCGCCGCGGCTGAGTTGTGGGGATGGGATCTTGCAGACGATCTATGTTGACAACAACGCCACAACGCAGGTTGCCCAAGAGGTCTACGAGGTAATGCTCCCGTATCTCACCTCGGATTACTTCAACCCGAGTTCTATGTACGAACAAGCCCGAGGAGCATCAACGGCAGTCTCGAAGGCCCGCGCTACCATTGCTGGTTTCCTGGGGGGCATTCATCCGGACGAGATCTTGTTCACTTCTTGCGCGACTGAGAGCAACAACGCTGCCATCTTCGGTGTGGCCAGCGCCAATCCGAACCGGCGTCATGTGATGACAACGGCCGTTGAGCACCCGGCGGTGCTTGAGGTGTGCCTGGAACTTGAGCGCCGCGGCTTCGAGGTCACGTTTCTCCCGGTAGACACGAGCGGCAATCTCGATGTTGGGGGCTTCGTGCGCGCATTAAGGCCCGACACCCTATTGGTCAGTATCATGCACGCCAACAACGAGACGGGTGTCATCTTCCCGGTGGAAGAACTATCCCGCATTTGCAAGGAAACCGATCCATCGATCATCTTCCATACCGATGCAACCCAGTCGCTGGGCAAGCTGCCGATCGATCTTCGGGGGGCCTTCCGGCACGTTGATCTCTTGTCTTTTTCAGGGCACAAGCTGCACGCACCCAAAGGCGTGGGGGCTCTCTATGTCAAGCGCGACACGTGCTGGCACCCATTTATGATGGGAGGGCATCAGGAGAAGGGGCGCCGTGCTGGGACGGAGAACGTGCCCTATGTCGTTGGACTGGAGAAGGCCTGTGAACTGGCTTTCCAGAACCGCGAAGCCGACTACGAGCGCGTTGGCAAGCTCCGCGACCGGCTGGCCCAGGCCCTGCAAGAGATGATTCCTTGCCTGCAAGTCAACGGAAGGGATGCTCCTAGGTTACACACCACACTGAATCTTGCCTGCCACTATGTCGAGGGCGAGGGCATACTCTACCAACTGAGTGCCCACGGCATCTGCGCGTCCAGTGGATCGGCCTGTACCTCGGGCTCACTTAAGCCCTCGCATGTGCTGAGAGCCATGAAAGTGCCCTTTACTGCGGTGCACGGCTCGGTCCGCTTCAGCCTCTCCCGCTACAACACGGAACAGGAGATAGAGAGGATCATCGAGGTCTTTCCCAGGATAGTGAGCAATCTGCGGAAGCTCTCCCCGTACTGGGACGACCGCAACAACCGGCCCAGGCCAGAAGCCAAAGAATTGGAGAATCGATGAGGACGAATGAGACGCTAATCACGCGAGCTATTATTGATCGCTATTTCGAAAAGCTGAAGAAGACTATTGAAGTAGACGTAGCGGTTGTTGGGGCAGGGCCTGCGGGCCTTGTTGCGGCCTACTATCTTGCCAAAGCCGGCAGGCGAGTTAGCATCTTCGAGAGGAAGCTGAGCATTGGAGGTGGGATCTGGGGTGGCGGCATGTTGTTCAACGAAATCGTTGTGCAGGAGGACGCAAAGCATATTCTGGACGAGTTCGACCTGCGAGCAAATCCATATGGTGAGGGATTATACACTATTGACGCAGTGGAAACCGCAGCTACATTGACGAGCCGAGCAGTCAAGGCAGGTGCCAGCGTTTTCAACTGCATCTCCGTGGAAGATGTTGTAATGCGCCCGGATCGAGTGGTGGGCGTGGTGCTCAATTGGAGCCCTGTTGAGATGGCAGGGCTTCACGTTGATCCCTTGTCCATTCGCTGCCATGCAGTTCTCGATGCAACCGGCCATGCTACAGAGGTTGTACACGTTGTCGAGCGCAAGGTGCCAGGCAAGTTAATGACACCAACGGGGAAAATCGAGGGCGAGCAATCCATGTGGCCGGAGAAGGCGGAGAAACTAACACTAGAGAATACGCGGGAGGTGTTCCCGGGGCTGTTCATTGCCGGGATGGCTGCCAATGCGGTCTTTGGGGCGCCCCGGATGGGCCCCATCTTTGGCGGTATGTTCCTCTCTGGCGAAAAGGTAGCTGGTCTGATCCTGAAGCACCTGGAGGAAGAGGCCGAAGGGCGATAACTGCGGGGACCGGCTTGCGAAACCCTGGTGTAGCCCATCGCTCTCTACTGCTCTGTAAGCACACTGGTTTCTGGAGGGAAGCATCGAACAGCTCTCAGCGGGCCAGAAGAATCTT
>JAGMDA010000039.1 GCA_023128935.1 Candidatus Eiseniibacteriota bacterium
TGCTCAGGCACTTGGCCGAGAAGGCCGACGTGAGGGTGGATGAGGTCGTTGGCGCCGATCTGGAGGTTGTCGACCTCCAACCCCCGGCCCTCGGTGGAGTCAACGAAGAGCTGCTTTTCTCGCCCCGCATCGACAATCTGGCAGGTTGTCACGCGCTGCTCGACGCACTCATCCGGTCCGACCGCTCGCAGCGCCGCACGCGCATTATCGCACTCTTCGACAGTGAGGAGATCGGCTCACAGACCTCAGGCGGAGCAGGTTCGTCTTTCCTCGATTCAGTGCTGGAACGGATCTGTCTGACGCATGCACAGCCCCGGGAAGCTTGGCATCGCGCATTGGCCCACTCGATGCTGATCTCAGTTGACGGCGCACATGCCGTACACCCGAGTTACGCTGACTTCCACGATCCTCATCACAGGCCCATCCTCAATGGCGGGCCCGTGCTTAAGATTAATGCCCAACAGCGCTATGCAACAAACGCATCAACCCGTTGCTGGTTCGAGTACTGCGCGCGGCGGGCCGGTGTGCCCCTGCAATACTATGTCCATCGCACGGATCTTCCATGCGGCTCGACAATCGGCCCCATGACTGCCACCAGACTCGGAGTCCCGGTTGTGGATGTGGGAAGCCCCATGCTCTCGATGCACTCGATTCGTGAGACGGGGGGCGTGGAGGATCAGCACCGGATGATCCAGGTTCTTATGGAGCACTTCTCAAACTGAGCCAGTGCGCACGAGTTGTCACACCGGCTAGCCCGGACGTCTCACCAATCCTCTCCTGCGGCCGCATATCTGCATGCCTGCCGGGAAGTGCGCGCTAGCTGAACTCCAGGCGCGCCCCCACAACGACCTCATGGCAGCGCTCCGGCAGTCGCGTCCGCAACTCTGTGATGGCTGTCTGGCCGGTGCAGTGGCACGGACCAACCCATTTTACACCGTAACGTTTAAGCGCAGCGACCGTTTGATCCAAGCGTGTTTGCCCCGCTCGGATCAGGTGCATCCCGCCCACAACGGCGATGATGGATCTCCCTCCCAGGAGCTGCGCCGCATAGTCCAGTGTGTTCACCGTACCCGCATGCGCACAGCCCAACACCACAAGGACACCATCGCGCAGCTCAATCAGCAGTGCCTGATCGTCCGCAAGAGAGTCGGGCTTCGTGCACTCCGGGTCGAGGTAGAACGGCCCCCCTGTATCCTCGAAATCGTTTTCCCTCGGAATCTCGCCCGTGACATGAACTCCTGGGGCAATCTCGGTGGGCACTTTAGTGTATGTCGGGTTGCGGTCGCAGATGATCGGTACCGACTCCTTTAGATCCGGGATGCCGGCATACAAGTGCAGTGCCCTGACACCCTTGACATACTTCGGCTCCAGTGCTGCCGGGTGCAAAAAGATCTCTGCCGCAGGAGCTGCTGCCAGAGCGGTCACGAGCCCGCCCGTGTGATCGTAGTGCCCATGGCTGATAACGATTGCATCCGCTGCGCAGAGATCTACCCCCAGACGCCGCGCATTGTGCTCGAGAACGAGGCCTTGCCCGGTGTCGAACAGAATGCGGCGGCCACCGATCTCGATCCAGAACGCAAGCCCGTGCTCGGCCAGGTACCCCTTCCCATGGGCGGTATCCTCGGCCAGCACAGTAATGCTCAACCCACCCTTCACAGTGCCTCCTAGCTCAGTATCCTCACAGAGCTTCCTGCCTACCGGGCTTTCGGGAATCACACAAAACCATTTAGAAACATCAGGCTAGATCTTTCCCATCCGTACATACTCCAGGAACAGGCGGATCTTCTCGGCCAGCGTGAAAGATCGGTAGCATGCAGCCATACAGGGGCGACGGCACTGTTTGATCTCCTTGCGTTTCTGGCGCGCCAAGGCACTCGTCCATGTCTTGCTGATCGGGCCGTCATTCACATTGCCGATCTTCGTATCGAACATGTAACACATGTCCATCTTCCCAAACTCGTCAATGTTTAGATTCGTTTGCCCCAGCATGCACCGCGTGCGGTGAATCTGGACAATATTGGGATCCGCGAAGTATGCTTGGAACTTCCCAAACTCATCCGCACCATTGGCAATGATACTGCCGTTGTCCCTCAAGGCGATCAGCTCGGCCATGACCTGGCGAACTTGGTCTTGATCCTTGACGAAACGGTCATCTGTCCTGTACCAGTAATGACCTGACTTGCTCTTCCCAAACGTGGGCATGATGGGCTGAAAGAGCACGCGATCCACGCCCATGTCTTCCGCCCATTTTACATAGTCAACCAGTTGTCCAATCGTCTCGCGCATGATGATGCAGACAAGCGTCACAATCATCTCCGGTTTGCGTCGCTTGATCTCTCGAACAGCTCTCGTGGCCGCGGAATGAATTCCCGGAACGCCACGAAATTTATCGTGGATCTCGGGATCAACACCGTCGATTGAAAAGTTGATCGACTGAACCCCGGATTCCAGCAGACCATTCAGATGCTTCTCGGCGCTGAGGGACAGCCCATTGCTCAAGATCGTCGGTGAGAGGTCTAGTTCCACGACCCTTCTCAGCAAGTCGTAGGCACCTTTCTTCAGGAAGATCTCCCCGCCGGTAAGCGAAAGGAAGAAGGTCCCGATCCAGTTGTGCAACTCCTCGATGACCTCAATCCAGCGTGGGATTGGGATTTCGTCTTCTTCGCGGGTCTTCGTTTTCCAGAAATCGCACATCAGACAGCGCGCATTACAGCGCTGCGTGAGGCGTATCGTCACCTTGTCAGGTTTCGACCATCCCTTTCCCAGGCGGTAGTCGACCTCCTGCATCAGATGCCGCTTTCCATAGGCCGACGCCTTTGTCAGCGCTCGTGCGATCTTCATATCACCCCATCCCATATGAAAGCCGGGCCATCCAGAACCCCTTGATACTACCCCCACGGGCGCCTCACTGCATCCCTTGCCACGCCACTAACTCCCCGGATCACTCCCCTCACTCCCGGATCAGTCCCCTCACCGCCCGGTCCAAGCGAATTGAGTTGGCAGGAATATATCCTTCCGGCCGGATGCCAGGGGTGGACCCGGAGCTCGCTCTATGCTAATCGTCATGGGAGCCTGATCCCTACCCGCAGATGCCTGCCCACCATTGGACGGGCATGAGACGGATTGAGGTAGGTGTCTGATCTGATGTTGCCAGGCCTGATACAAGTTCCGACACGAGTCTGCACGGAGAGGTGTCCGAGTGGTCGAAGGAG
>JAGMDA010000390.1 GCA_023128935.1 Candidatus Eiseniibacteriota bacterium
CTATTAGCGCAAAATCCGGTTGCGCCTCGCTAAGCCATTCCTGCTAAACCACTTACGCGCTGGCACCTGGACTGTGGCAGAGCATAGTCTCCGCCGCCTGGGCCGCCCATGCGTGTTTTGCTGACGTTTCCTCCAATTTCTTGCATGATTCCTCTGGGCAAGTCATCGAAATGGCATATCATAGGCTATGATCCGAAAGGTAAGACTATGTTATGCCAAGGGAGGGATCAACCATGCTGCAGAAACACCCGCCAGGGGAAAAGACCCTGCGGTTCTTGGGCCGCAAGAAGATCACTACGCTCGATGAACTGGGCCAGCACTTGCAGTGTTCGCGGCGCACCGTGCAGAGGCGGTTGATCGACTGGCAGGCGATCAAGAGCTACAACCAGAATAGCCGTTACTTCACGTTGCCCCATATCCCCGACTTCGATCCCAACGGCCTGTGGTGTTACCGGGAGGCCTTCTTCTCGAGGTTCGGCAACCTACCCCAGACACTGGTTGGACTCGTGCACAACGCCCCGGCCGGGCTCACAGCTGCTGAATTGGGCGAGCTTCTGAGTTTGAGGTCGAGTTCCTTCATGTGGGCTTTTCGTGATCATCCGGATCTGAAGCGCGAGAAGCGCCAGGGGATCTATGTGTACTTCGATTCCGCCAGCGGTCGCCATACAGAACAGAGACAACGACGCGCGGTGATGATCAAGTCCACTAGACGGCTAGCGGAGTTCGAGGCAATTGCGATTCTGGTTGAGAAGATCAAACATCCGAAGATGAACGCCGAGGAGTTGTCGCGCAGGCTTAGGAGGAAGAGAGTGCGGGTTGAACCCGAGATGATACGGGATTTACTTGCCCGCCAGGGGTTGGCGGGAAAAAAGGGGGCGCCAGGTTCGAGCTGATACGCACCCTTTGCGACTATCGCGACGGCCTCCTGGGCGGAGTTTCTGCCGCCAGGCTGTTCAGTGTACCTCCGCTGATTGAATTCAGGCCGGATCTATCGGCCTGTCCCGACTGTGGGGGAGCATTGGGAGTTCAGAAGACACGCACGCGAACCGTGAGTACCTTGCACGTGGGCACATTCCGTGCGCGGGAGGTGATTCTACGCTGCCGGCAGTATGGTGGCACGCACCGCCCCAAGGAGCTGGCCGCCCTGGTGCCGCCCGGCGCCAACTTCGGCTTCGACGTGCTGGTCTATGCCGGCAAAGCCCTTTTCCTCAGGCATCGCAACGAAGAAGAAGTGGTAGCGGAGCTGGCAGAGCGGAACATCTCGATCAGCCCCCGTGAGATCTCAGTCCTGGGTCAGAGGTTCATCGTCTACCTGGCCATTGCCCATGGCCGTTCGACCGAGAACATCAAGCAAGCCATGCAGCTCAGAGGAGGCTACGTATGCCATCTGGATGCCACCTGTGAGGGACGCGATCCGCTTCTGATGAGCAGTCTGGATTCACTTTCGGAGATCGTTCTGGGCAGCATCAAGCTGCCCAGCGAAGCCAAAGAGCACATCACTCCCTTCCTCGAACGTATCAAAGAAAACTTCGGCATTCCCGTGGCTCTGGTTCATGATATGGGCGCCGGGATCCTCAGGGCGGTGAAAGCGGTCTTCCCCAACGCGCCGGACTTCATCTGTCATTTCCATTTTCTCAGGGATCTCGGTAAAGATCTTCTCGAAGACCAATACGATCGGATCCGCAAACGCCTGCGCAAGCATCGCATCAGCCCCAAGCTGCGCCAAAGCGCCAAGCTACTCAAACGCGAGATTGAGCAAAACCCCGAGATAGTACAAATGCTGACAACCGATCTTGAGGATCTGGTGCGACCGACAACGCCGCGTCAGTGGCTACCCTGGGTCAACAGCTATGCCTTGATCCATTGGGCTCTGGCGGGCAAGACCGAGGGCCACGGATATGGGTTCCCTTTTGACCGTTCCCACCTGGCATTTGCCAAACGGCTCCGCAAGCTCCACTCCCATCTGGAGAAACTCAAGGAAATCCAGCTGCGGGGAAATGGCAAGGGCAACCGGGTGTATTTCAAGATCCTGGCCGATCTGAAGCCTGTCATGCAAGATCAGGCTTTGTGGAAAGCCGTCGATGAGATCGACGCGCGTATTGCCGTCTTCGAAAGGCTGCGCAAAGCCATGCGCATCGCTCCGCAATCCGGGGGCCAAGGCCTCAATGATGAGCCCGCGAAGACCAACGTCCGCACCATCGAACACCGCGTCAGCAAGTTCTGCGCTTACCTCACGCGTCGCAAAGGCTATCAGCAAGACCAATACGCTCAGAAGATCATCGCACAGATCAACAAGTACTGGACGAAACTCTTTGCCGATCCGATAGAGATCCAGACCCCAGCGGGCACCATTTGGATCCAGCCTCAGCGAACCAATAACATCCTCGAGCAGTTCTTCCGCTACTTGAAACGCGGCAACCGCCGCAAGACCGGCAGGCGATCATCCGGCCTGATGCTGCGCACCATGCTTGCCGAAACCCCTCTGGTTCGGAACCTCGACAATCCTGACTACATGAAAATCCTGCTGGGCGGGAAAGCGAGCCTGGAAGAGGTGTTCGCCGAGATCGAAGTCGTCACCCTTCGTGAGGAACTCAGACAGGCCAAGCTCAATCCCGAAAGGGTCCCCATCAAAATCCGACGCCTGATTGCAATGCCCGATTATCCCGAAAAGCTGATCAGCATCCTCGAAAGGGCTGTCGCATGACCCAAATCCAACCGGATTTTGCGCTAATAG
>JAGMDA010000391.1 GCA_023128935.1 Candidatus Eiseniibacteriota bacterium
GGGGTCCCTCTCCGCATGTATACGCGCTCAGGCCCTGTGGGATGTACCTGGTGGCTGGTGGCTGGTTTACCGAGGCAGGTGGATCACCGGCCAACTACGTGGCGTATTGGGATGGCAGCGATTGGCATGCGATGGGGCTAGGTGTGGATTATCAGGTAAAGGCGTTGGGTCAGTTTGAGAACAAGCTCTACGCAGGCGGGTTCTTTACTCAAGCCGGTGGTGGGCCATCGTTCTACATCGCGAGATGTGATGGTGCGCCGTCATCTTCGGTAGGGAGGCTGCCATCGGAGAGCTGCTTGTCCTTGACACTGGATCCCAATCCCATTCAAGAGCGCACAACGGTGCGGTATTCCCTCTCCGACCGCGGCCGCGTTCGGCTAACGGTGCATGATGTAACGGGCCGGCGCCTTCACACACTGGCGGATGGGATCGAATGCGCCGGATCCCACCTGCGCTCCTGGCGGATGTGGGACGCCTCTCGAGGGCCGCTCGGGCCGGGAGTCTACTTCCTGCGCCTTGAGGCCGGCGGCAGCGTGAGCACGCGCAAGGCAACCGTAGTCAGATAGAATCATGGCTCTTCGGTAGAATCCGCGGGTCGGAGAGGGCCACACCGGACCACAGTTGGTGGGATCGCCGAGCGATACTAATCGCCAGACAGCACAGTCTTCTGGGGTGTGACTCCCTATTACCTCTCCCGCCCTCGCCCTATATCCAGCCCAACCCCAAAGGTCACCGAGGAGCCGAGGCAAGGGTCCGTATAGGGCCACAAGCGAATTCGATGCGTGTGCCCCCATCCAGGGGCACGCGCAAGCTGAGCGCAGGGCCCTATACGGACCCTTGCCTCGGCGGAGCTTGGGTACAGAAGTCTGGGATAGATCGATTTGTCCAGACCGATGCACCCAAGCCGATGCGGACGGGCCGATGCGCCCAGGCCAATGCGCACAAGTCGATGCAGACAAGCTGATGTGCACAAGTCGACGCGGAAGGCTAGTTCCACGGGCGCGCAATGGCATTGGTGGAGACGGCTATAGATGATGCGGGCTCAGTCTCTTCCCGGGTCTCTTGCGATCGCAGGGGAGGCACCATGGTGTTATCGTAGGGTACTGCCTGCCCCGGCTGGACGATCCGTGGCGTGATGAGTGCGATGAGTTCGCTTCTCACCACTGTATTCACCGTGCGGCCAAAGAGCGCGCCCAGAACCGGGATGCGGCTCAGCAGCGGGATCCCCTTGCGGGTCAGCTCGTCACGCTCTTGGATGAGCCCTCCGATGAAGAGCGTGTGACCATCCTTGATCAAGACCTCAGTGGTCACCTCCGCAGTGGTCTTCGAAGGCAGCCCGGCGTCAATGACACCGCTGGAGAGCTCCGGATGGACCTCCATCATGACATAGCCATCCCCGGTGATCGTTGGCGTCAGCCTCAACTGCGTGCCCGTGTCCAGGAACTCGACCGACTGGATGACTGTGTTATCTACTGTCGTCACAACGGAAAAACCGAGCTGGCCGCCGATGATGATCTCAGCCTGCGCACCATCGATTGTCAGGAGGCGTGGAGCGGCGAGTGTATTGAGTTCCTCGATTTCCTCCATACTCTCGAGTGAAGCCACGAAATCGCCTTCTCCCCAAGTGACAAAGAAACCCTGGCTCCCAACTCCGCCGGGGGTGCCAAAACCCTCCAGGTTGATATTCCCGGTGCCGTCTCCCTTCGAGAAGACCAGCGACCAGTCGATGCCGAGGCGTGTGTCCCGCGACAGGCGTGCTTCGAGGATGTGGGCTTCGATCAGCACTTGTCGCGGAGGAAGATCAAGCGCTTGGATCACGGCTTCCACTCGATCCAGTACTTCGGGCCGATCCTCGACCACCAGCGCTCGCAGTGGCAGGTAGCTCATCGACCTGCCAATCGGTGAGAGGATCTGCTCCAGAACGGACTGGATATTGTCAGGCTCTGCGTAGTTGAGCCGGAACGTGCGCACCTCGTGCATAACCCGCGTGATAGCATCGGGCTCCGAGGGCTCGTGCACGAAGTAGATACTACCCTTGCGGACGACCTCAAAGCCCGCCATTGCAACCACGGCTCGCAGCGCCTCATGGAAGGGAACGTCACGGAGGTCCGTGGAGATGAGTCCCTCAACATTGCCTTGGCAAATGATATTCAGGTTGCGTGACTGTGAAAGCATCGAGAGGACTTCCTGGATGTCGAGGTTCTGCACAGAGAGAGTCACCGGCTCCGGCGGAGAGGAGGCTTGCGTCTGGTTGCCCGTGGCCAGGGCTGTTGTGGCGGCGCTGCCTGCCAGAATCAGGACCGCCAGGTACAGGCGTCCTTCTCGCAGCGGCTGCCTTGCCCTTGTGATTGCCTTCATCGCTTTCCTCCCAAACGCAACCGCCTTACAATGCCATTTCTCAACAACACCACCGATTCGCGGTGGATCTCGGCCACACAGTAGCCGGCCACATTGTCTCCCTCCGAGACCACCTGGCCACCGATCATGGCCCGGCGTAATGAGCCGTCGATGAGGATCGCGGAAAGCTGCGGCAGAGACGGCTGCTTTGCCCTCACGGTCTTGCTTGCTTTGCTCGACGTTTTGACCGCCCGGGCGCGCTTGCGCGGTGCGGGCGCGAAGAGATCGCGCTCAAGTCGCGATGAGGCGGCCTCCGTGCTCTGGGCCTCTCTTGGTTGTCCGGCAGTCGTGCTGGACAATCCCTCTAGCGGTCCAATGCGCTGCATGAAGGAGAAGTAGGAGGCCCGCGCGTCTGCCGCGGGATCTGTCGACTGCTGGCGATCTTTGTAGGCGGGAAATGCAATGGTGGCCAGCATCACTGTGACGGTGGCTCCCAATAGGACCCTGGGGTCGCCGATCAACCTCTTCCAGGTCGGGAGACCTGTGCTCTCCTCCGGCATGACTACCCCTCTGTCTCCGGTGCGAAGTAGAGGGCCAGGCGCATATCGGCTGCGCATGGACCCCGCGGTTCCGAGTTCGCTATCTTTAGTTGCTCGATGCGCGAGAGCTGATCGGCATTCTCCAATCGCAGCAGGAAGTCGTAGACCGCCGTGAAGGGTCCGGTCACGCGAACGTCGATCTTTAGTTCGCTGTACAGGAGATGCTCCTCAACGTCGCCCGGAGTGAGCCTCTCGAGACGGATTCTGCTCTTCCTGCCCATCTCACCCAATCGTTCCAGAAAGACATCCAGGTTGGGATCCGTGGGCAGTCTGGCCTCGCTTGCGGCGATTTCCTGTGCGACCGCGCGGATCTCGGCGTCCAGCCGATCGACATCGCTCTCCCCTGCGGAGAGAACCTGCACGGCCTCGCGGAAGGCGCCCACGTGCCTCCCGGATGTAAGGAAAGGCTGGACGACCTTGTGAGAAACGAGCGCAGCAAAGACCACGGCAAGCAGCGCAGCCCCCAGGCGCCCGCAGGTATCCACTCTCTTTGGATCGATCATCTAGATCCCTTCCTGTTTCGCTCGCTGTCTTGCTTCCTCGTCTATCACTT
>JAGMDA010000392.1 GCA_023128935.1 Candidatus Eiseniibacteriota bacterium
TTCTGGCTTCACTATTTCGATCCACATCGACCCTATGCCCCCCCCGAGAACCTCCTGCCCGCGGTGGAGCCACCACCCTTCATTGGTACAGCATTTACCGAATTCCGGAAGATCCGCGGAGGGTACTTCTTTCCTTCCCTGGCAGAGATGGAGTGGATCAAGACTCTGTACGATGCGGAAGTCCGGCACGTCGACGACAATATCGGAAGGCTCATCGACCTCCTGAAGCAGCTCGGCATCTATAACGAATCTCTGATCATCCTTACGAGCGACCACGGGGAGGAATTCTGGGAGCACGGTGGTTACGAACATGGTCATACACTCTATAATGAATTGCTCTGGGTACCGCTCATCATCAAGCTGCCTGGTTCAACTACTACGGGTCAAATCCACTCTCTGGTTGACATCACCAGCATCACGCCCACGATTCTGGAAGCGTGTCACATTGAGTATGATGCCAACTATCTCTCGGTCCCTTCACTCTCCGCATGCTGGGACCCAAGGCGCCAGGCTGCCCCTGGGCGACCGCTTGTCAGTACGGGATTGCTCTACTATGAGGACCGAGAGTCCGTTCGACTTGGTGCGTATAAATACATCCGTTCACTGGTTAGAGGACGTGAGGAACTCTACAATCTCGATGACGATCCCGCGGAATGGTTCTCCATTGTCCGTTCCTCACCAGAGAAGGTTGGACAGGCCAAGAAGATCCTGAATGAGGAGCGGGCACGAGCGCAGTACCTGAGGGAACATTACGGGATTGTATCCTCTGAAGGCGCAATTTTGGATGAGGAGACCTTGGAAAAGCTCAGATCCCTGGGGTACATCGATTGAGAAAGCACCAGCAGCCGCAAGGCCATAGGTTGTGGTCCGAAGAATGGATCTATCTTCCGTTCCCTCGTAGGTCTGGGGTCTGGATGAGAGCGCTGTCGATCCATCTTGAGGAGCGGGTAGGCAGGGGGCATGATCCTCCCCGGGGTCCTCTGGACGCGCCAGCTGGGCCTGGTGCTCGGAGGATCTGCGCTCGCGAGCGGGCTGTTCTTGGGAGCCATCATCGCCGGATACATCGCCGACCGCACGCGCGTGCCTCTGACCGCTTGCCCCGCGCATTTGCAGATCTGGATGCTACCGAGCGCCGCACGGCACTCGCTACCCCGCCATCCGCGGCCAGCAAATTGGCCGCCCCCGTTGCCGAGATCGTGACGACCTCGCTGCCTGCCCCAGACAGGCGGCTGATCCGGACCGACGGCATGCAACAACGGATGGACGCCGCCGCCCGCAGCCGGGCGCCCAGAATGCCCGCCCGGCGGTCATGCGGCGCGTGACATCAAGCGGTGCGTAACCGCAAACTGACGCCGTAGGATATTCGTGATTCTGTTTGCCGGTCTTTTTGTCGGTGGACTGATGGCGAATTGGAAGGGGAGAGATGACAAGCTCGCTCGGTTCGGCTGGTTCCTCTGTGGGGCGGTGCCTGGAGCTTCCTTGCTCGTGAAGGAACCGCGGTTCATGTTCATGATCCTGTTGTTCCTCGGGCTGCTCATCTGGCGGCATCAGTGGAGGATCAGGAGAATGGCTAGCTGACGGACAACAATCAACCGTATGTGGATTGCATCGCGAGCTGGGGCCTGTCCCATCGGTTGTCCCGCAGCCAACGTCCCAGACTGGGCGAAGCCTCCTAGGGCCTTGGAGCTAAGGGCCCGCGCGAGCCCTAAGGATTGCAGGTGCGTCCCCAGGCCTCACCAAACACAATGAACTCCTCAAGTCCTGTCATGCCGTCGTTGAAGTAATCGGTGCATCCGCCCGTGAATCCCATAGCGGCGCCAAAGGGGATGAAGTCATCCAGGTCAACGTTGCCGTCACCCATACCTGCATAGTCCGGGCTCTTGATATTCTCGTAGGTCCGGATGTCCACGCCGTTAGCGCGGATCTTGACCGCGTACGGGCCAACAGAGCAGCCCCCGGCCGAAATGTTGAACGTGACACTGCCCGTGGCGCCGGTGGTTCCTGTCAGCACGAGATCCGGGCAATTGAGGTAGAGGTTGGCCGGCACGCCGAAGATAATCTCCGCAAATGCAAATGGAATCGGATCGTTGGACTCGTTGCGAACAATGACGGTAAATGAGGCGTACCCACCCTCAATCGGATCGGGATAGATGATGAGCCCGCCAATCTCGTCACATGGAACCACTGTACAGTTATCCGGGTCCGGAACTGTAGCATTGGCGATCCCGAGTGTGAGCACAAGACTGATGATTGCCAGCGCTATACTTCTCATGACACGAGTCCTCCCTTTGATTGCCAGGCTGGCCACGGTTGGGGATGCCCCTTCCCATCGGGATGCCCATCCCATCAGGCTGCCCAGGCTCCAGAATCGGAGTGCCCATTGACTAATGTAATGCCCACAAGAATGAATGAGGACCCCTCGCTCGACCGGAAGACAAAACCACCAGCAGAATGCGTGACACACCCGTGCTTTCTGCACGGGTTGCCAGTTCAAGAACGTGCAAGGTGTACTGCGGTCGGGGAACTCAAACAGCCGAACCTATAATAACCTGCGGTCATGGTGCGGTCAACGCGTCAACCGGGGATTTCCCCACGATCCAGGCCGCCTGGTGCGCACACTGGTCAGCACCACTCACCCCGGAGGCCGTCACACCGTCTCCTGGGATGGCGCCCCCCTTAGACTGGTACGCGCAGGATCTCGCGGTTGACCTCCGGGACGGTCTCGATCAACTCCAGTGGCCATAGCAGCGCTGCCTGTGCTATCGTCCTTCGTTCCAGGCCTGAGTCGGAATAGTGGACTCGATGGGGGGAGGTAGCAAAGGATGGACCTGGCGCAACGCTATACAGATGTTGGAGTAATCGGAGCGGCTGGGAAGATGGGCAGCGGCATCGCGCTGCTTCTCTGCCAGCAGATGACCCACCGCAGGCTGGGCCCCGATGGCAAGGGCAGGCGCTTCAAGCTGACCCTGATGGATGTAAATGATGCTGCCCTGGACGGGCTGCAATCCTACCTTGCCAGTCAGCTGAAGCGGATGGCGGAGAAGTCGACCATCCTGCTTCGTGGCCTGTACGCTGATCGGAAGGATCTGGTCGAGAACGGCGAGATCATCGATGCCTTCGTCGCCGATGCCCTGGCCTTGCCGCGGTTCACCACGGATCTTGGGGCCATGAAGGGCGCGCACATGGTGTTCGAGGCCATTGCTGAGAATATCGATCTTAAGAAGAAAGTCTACGGCGAGCTCAAGAACCTCTGTGGGCCGGAGACCTGGTTCTTCACCAATACGTCATCCATTCCGATCAGTTTACTGGATCGCGAAGTCGGTCTAGGTGGGCGGATCGTTGGCTATCACTTCTACAATCCTCCCGCAGTGCAGAAGCTGCTGGAGCTGATCACCGGACCTGATACACAAAGCGATCTCATCGAAGCCTCGAAGCAGATTGCATCCGACCTGCGCAAGAAGGTCATTCCGGCAAACGACATTGCAGGATTCATCGGCAACGGTCATTTCATCCGTGACGGTCTGTACGGCATCTCCGAGCTGGAGCGACTGACAGGTGAGCATGGCTTTCCTGAGGCGGCTTACCTCGTCAACCACGTGAGCCAGGACTGGTTGATCCGTCCGATGGGAATCTTCCAATTGATTGACTACGTTGGTGTCGACGTTTTCCAGTGCATCCTGGGTGTCATGAACCGATTCATCGATGGCGAGGATCTGCACAGCACGCTCATCGATGCTCTGATGGACAAGGGTGTGCGGGGTGGCCAGAATCCCGATGGGAGCCAGAAGGATGGGTTCTTCCGCTACGAGAAGGGGAGACCAGTCGCAGTGTACAGCCTGGACGAGGGCAAGTATCAACCACTGGATGATAGTTGGACAGGGAAGCTGGATGGACTACTAGGCACCCTGCCGGAAGGGTACGTTCCATGGAAGGGTCTTGCCCGCGACCCTGGAAAGAACGAGAAGCTGGCCGCATATTTCGCGAACCTGCGCGCAACTGATACACTGGGTTCCAGCTTGGCGACGTCCTATCTGAAGCGGTCGAAGGAGATCGGGGAGAACCTTATCAAAAGCGGTGTGGCTGCCAACGCCGAGGACGTCAATGGCGTGCTGCTCAATGGCTTCTTCCATCTGTATGGTCCGATCAATGACTATGCTGCGGATCCACAAACCGTGCATTAGCAAACAGGAGCCAATCAGGATCCGGTATATGCATGATGGCTGTGTAGGGAACAGTGTAGCCATTCCCGGTTGGGATGTGGAACTCCGCACAATGTGCTAGACGGCGATTGCAGAGATGGAGAAATAGAGCGGTTTTGGGTTGGAATCTGAAACTGTGGTTCACGGTTGTAGGGGGTAAGAGATGCAGATGAGGCGCAAGGTCTACTTGGCGGCTGGAACTTATACGGTGTCTCTCGGCACGGGGCGCAAGGAATTCCATCCGCGCAAGCCTAGGCCAGGGATTGAGCATTACATGCAGGAAGCCGGGCGCGCTGTGATCAGCAAGATCCCCGATGTCAACGTGATCGACGAGTGTGTAGTCGGCAACTTCATGGCGGCGCGTTTTAACCGCCAGGGAAATCTGGCCTCACTCATGCCTACGATCGATCCCGCCCTTGTTTACAAGCCCTGCACGCGGGTTGAGGGGGCTTGCGGGTCGGGTGGGCTCTCAATCTTCACCGGGATCAAGAGCATCCTGGCTGAGACCGCCGATGTTGTTCTCTCCCTGGGGGTGGAAGTTCAAAACACCGTCAAAGCCATCTACGGAGCCGATGTCCTGGCGGGTGCGGGTCACTATGCCTCGCAGCGCAAAAATGGACATGCATACTTTTTCCCATCCATGTTTTCCGACCGCGCGGGTGCCGCGTTCGAGAAGTTCGGACATGAGAAGGTCCGTCGCGCTATGACACAGTGGTACGTTAACGCGGTCGAAGGGGCGCGGCGTTGCCCCGAGGCGCAGGAGTATCACAACACGGTCGAGGATCTGCACGCAATTGGCAACACCCCGCCGAACCCCAAGGTCTTTGTGGATCACCTGAACTTCTCTGATTGCTCCAAGGTCTCCGATGGGGCGGCTGCATTGCTCGTGCTCTCAGAAGAGGGGCTGAAGAAGACCGCCATTGCAGCCAAGGATGCGGTAGAGGTTGTGGGATTCGGCACGTCGGTGGCCGATCTGACGAAGCAACCGGAAGACCCCACGCAAGCTGACACCAGCCAGTCGGCTGTTGGAAAGGCTTACGAGATGGCCGGCATCCATGCCAAGGACCTGGCCTTCGCTGAGGTCCACGATTGCTTCTCGATCACCGGGATCCTGATGGCGGAGGCAACCGGGATCTGCGGGCATGGCGAGGGCTACGACTTCATTTCCGAGGGGCGCACAAAACTAGACGGCGACCTGCCTATGAATCTTTCTGGCGGCCTGATCGGGCATGGCCACTACACGGGCGGTACCGGTGTGCGAGAGACCGTAGACAGCTGGAAGCAGCTCACGGGCCGCGCGGGGGATTTCCAGGTCAAGGTTCCGAGCGACCGGCCCTATGGCCTGATGATCAGCATGGGCGGCAACGACAAGACAGTCGTGACCCTCGTCATGCAGCAGGCAGGCTCCTAGGACAGGCAGCAGGCAGGCTCCTAGGACAGGCGTGCAGATATGCGGACAGACTCTCGGCGCGGACATGTAGATACGCACAGCGCAGCGGAGTGTTGATGAGAAGTCCGGACCGAGGCGTCAACTCTCGCCAAAGAGTTTCGCCAACTCTTTGGCGAGATTCTGGCCTGTTGCGCCCTCGGCGGCGGTGATCACTTTCCCATCGCGACCCACCAGGATAGGGAAGGGGATGCCGGCGGTCGCACCGCACTCGTGTACTCCTGTTGTGGACCAGCCCTGGCCGGAGTAGACAATAGGCCAGGTAATGTTATTTTCCTTAATCCACTTCTTCAAGTCGTCCTCGGAGATTTTCTGCTGTTCGTCAAGACTGATCCCCAGAATCTGGAATCCCCGGTCCTTGTACATACTGTACAACTGGATCAGGTTTGGGAGTTCTTGGAGACAGGGTGCGCACCAGGTTGCCCAGAAATCGAACAGAATGACCCCGCCTCCCAGGTTCCGGCTATTCCATTCCTTGCCGCTTAGATCCGTGACCGTGAATTCGGGCAGACCTTCGACAGCCAGAACGTAGGGTTGGAGCTTATACGCCATCTGCCGCAGGCCGGGATGGTCCGCATAACCCGACTTGAGTTTCTGAACCATGGTGGCCATGGCCTCGGAACCCAAACCGTCACGGTCCTTTATCATCTCGAGGACATCCATCAGTGCGAATAGGGCTCCTGCAGTGCCCGGGTATTTATCGTGGATGGCAGTCAAACGCTCAATGTCTTCTGTCAGATCTCCGTCGGTGATCGATGAGGGATCCCGTCCGAGCGCTTCCGCGCGGATCTGCACGTATGATGCTTGCGAGGCAGGTTCGGGCTCGTCGGAATGGCGTTGGATGAACTCGTTCGCTACCCTCGTCACGATCTCGACTGTGGAAGGCAGCCAGGGTGTTTGCTGGGGGTTTTCATAGGCATTCACGGTCTTGAGAAGATCGAGATCGACCTGGATTTTCTGGGTATCGTCAAGTTCCCGTTCTTGGAACTTACGCAGTGCCGCCATCTTGTGATTCAGCATGTCC
>JAGMDA010000393.1 GCA_023128935.1 Candidatus Eiseniibacteriota bacterium
CTTCGTGTCCTTCGTGGTGAGACAATTCTGTACCTCTGCGAGAGTCTTGGAAACAGTCGTCAACTACACCCCAATCGGCGCATCCGGAACACTTCCGGGTCAGCCACCCATTTCATCCACTGTGCGGCCAGAAACATGAGCTCGTGGCTTTGCAGCAACACTGGGATGGATGCCGGGTGCTCTTCCACGACACTGCCGGGCGATTGCGGTCGCTACCTGTCAAGTGGACCGACCTAGTGCCGGAAGATCCGTTTGTGGTCATTGCAGCAGGCCGATCCCTGTTCCAAGTTGAGGAGCTGCTGGTCCTTGTTGGCCTGGTAAGGGAGTTTTCCCATGATCAGTAGTATGTGCTGGACCGGCCCCCGTGAAGTAAGTCCAATTCCGCTACTTCACAGGGCCCGCGAAAGTGTTAAGGAAATTATGCCGGTATCTGTAAAGGAAAAGATGCCTTTCCCGGGAAGGGCAACGCGCTGGATTCCGATCATTGTCAGTCGTAATCCGTTGTGTAACAGCAGTTACCGAACTTGCACGAAAAGGATCGCGGTTGACATGTCACTAGTCTGTATGTTATTATTCTTACAGAATAATGATCTGGAGGTGCATGATGAGCAAATCTGTGCATGGCGACGACAAACGGTGTCGCTTAAGGGCGGCAGGAGCCCTGAACCCCCATCCGGAAAGGGTCATTGCCGAACACTTCCTTACCGGCGACTTCTTCGATCCCCACGATTTGGTGCAGCTCAAATACGAGATGGTGCGCCGGGTAAAGAGCGAGGGACAGTCTGTGACCCAGACCACAGCCGCGTTTGGCTTCTCCCGGCCGACCTTCTATCAGGCAAGGGCCGCCCTGGAAGCGCGTGGGCTGCCGGGACTCCTGCCCCAGCGCCGCGGCCCGCGGGGGGCGCACAAGCTCACGGACAAGGTGTTGGATTTTGTCGAGGAGAGACAGGCCGCGGATCCAAAGTTAACGGGTGGCGGACTTGCGCAGCTCGTGCAGGAGCAGTTTGGGTTTCCGATTCACCCACGCAGTATCGAACGAGCTCTACGCAGACGGCAGAAAAAAAAGGGGGGGCATTAGCAGGCTCCACCCCGGCGACCGCTGGAGCGGCTGCCGACCAAGCAGGATGCCTTGTCGATGCGTATGAGGACTTGCGCACCACTGCTGTGGGTGGATGTGGTGTATCCAGTGCACCGCAGGGATTAGCGGTGCTGATTCGGCAGGGGATGCCGGCGTGGATGCGCGCATGGAAGCGGTACACAGTCCCTGATGCGAGGGCACATCCGTGGCACAGTAGATCCTTTCGCCCCCGCGTACATGCGAGCGATGAGCTCGTGGCTGTGCTGGTCGGGATGGCCCTGTCAAACCAGCAGGAGGTCAGCTGATGATCACTAATATACATGAGAAGATAACAGTTTCTCATCTTAAGCGCACCGCCTACCTTTATGTCCGCCAATCGACGCTGCGGCAGGTGGTGGAGAATCAAGAGAGCACGCGGCGGCAGTATGCACTGCGTGACCGGGCGGTCGCCCTTGGGTGGCCGATTGAGCGGGTAGTCGTCATTGACAGCGACCAGGGAAAATCGGGGGCAGCGACGGATCGTGAGGGCTTCCAGCGGTTGGTGACCGAGGTGGGCATGGGCCGTGCGGGGATCGTCCTTGGTCTTGAGGTCTCGCGCCTGGCGCGTAGTTGCACCGACTGGCACCGGCTACTGGAAATCTGTGCGCTGACCGATACCTTGATCCTCGATGAGGATGGGGTCTACGATCCCAGTCATTTCAACGACCGGCTGCTTCTGGGACTGAAAGGGACGATGAGTGAGGCGGAACTACACGTATTGCGCGCCCGGCTACGCGGCGGCATATTGAGCAAGGCCCGCAGAGGAGAACTGAAAGTGGCCCTGCCTGTGGGGTTGGTCTACACTGCCGACGATCAGGTTGTCCTTGATCCAGACCAACAGGTCCAGAAGACATTGAACCTGTTCTTCCAGACATTCCGGCGTATGGGTTCGGCCTTGGCCACTGTCAAAGCGTTCCGGAAACAGGAGCTTCTCTTTCCGGTGCGCGTGTGGACAGGGCCGCGCAAGGGTGAGCTCATTTGGGAATTACTGACACACAGTCGCACATTGCGCATCCTGCGTAACCCACGCTACGCCGGGGCATTCTTCTTCGGTCGAACCCGTACTCGAAGGACCGTAGACGGACGGACGCATACCGAACGGTTGCCACAAGACGAGTGGTATGCCCTGTTGCCCGATGCTCACCCAGGCTACATCTCCTGGACGGAGTACGAGGATAACCTGCGACGACTACGGGAGAACGCAAAGGCCCATGGTCAAGACCGCCGTCAGAGTCCACCCCGGGAGGGACCTGCTCTCCTTCAGGGGCTGGTCATCTGCGGCCGCTGTGGCGCGCGGATGACGGTCCAGTATCATATCCGTCGCGGGCGACGTGTGCCCGACTACGTGTGTCAGAACGAGTACGTACAACACGGTACGGATATGTGCCAGCATGTAGCGGGCGGGGAAATCGACGACGCCATCGGCGACCTGCTGGTTGAAGCGGTGACGCCGCTGGCACTGGAAGTGGCGCTCGGCGTACAGCAGGAACTGAACGCGCGAGCCGAAGAGATGGATCAGCTCCGCCGCCAACAGGTAGAGCGTGTACGCTACGAGGCGGATATGGCACAGCGCCGATACCTGCGGGTCGATCCGGATAACCGGCTGGTTGCCGATGCGTTAGAGGCGGATTGGAACGAGAAATTGCGCGCCCTGGAACGATCTCAAGACGAGTATGAACGCCAGCGCCAGGCCGACCGGTTGGTCGTGGACGAAAAGCAGCGCACCGAGATCCTGGCCCTTGCGACAGACTTTCCCCGGCTGTGGCGGGATCCCAAAACCCCTGATCGGGAGCGGAAGCGCATGGTGCGGCTGCTCCTGGAAGATGTCACTCTGATAAAGCGGGACAAGATCATGCTCAACATTCGGTTCAAGGGCGGGGCAACACGGAGCCTGACGTTGCCGATCCCGCTGATGCCCTGGCAGACATGGCAGACAGAACCGTTGGTCATCAAGAAGATCGACCATCTGTTGGAGAACCACACCGCAGCTGAGGCGGCAGAGATCCTCAACGCAGAAGGCCTACGTTCAGGGAAAGGGGGACGGTTTACATCTAGGGCCATCCACTATATTTGCTCTGCTTACGGACTGAAGGACCGGTTTACCCGTTTGCGGGAGGCCGGGTTGCTCACCAAGGAAGAACTAGCCGATCACCTGGGCATATCACCGAGAATGGTCGGGGAATGGTACCAGCGTGGGCGGGTACAAGCATGCGCATACAACAACAGGGGTGAGCGTCTCTACGAGCTACCCAAGGGCGATTTGGCGCATAAACGGCAAGTCACTGCTTGCTAAGATGTGGAAGATGGACATCGATCGGACGAAGGAGGTGCAGTATGAAGCATAGGCCTTG
>JAGMDA010000394.1 GCA_023128935.1 Candidatus Eiseniibacteriota bacterium
AGGCCAGATGCACAAGACGGGGCTGCCTGGCGGCGTCGCTGACGATCGTGGCCTCACCCCCGGCGCGATCAAAGAATAGCCTGTCACCATAAGCTTCGATGCTGTCAGCGATCTCGAAGAGCCGCAGGTTCCCACCAGCGGTAATAAAGGAATCAGCCAGGTCATAACGGAGCCAATCGGAGCTCAGAATGCGTCCAGCTTCATCCAGATGAACGGACCCATCCAGAGCCAGCAGCTCCCGGTCCCGATTGTGGGTCAGTCGATCGCAGCGGAAGTTACCCTCACGGCCCCGGCCGCGAACGTCCTGCTGCATCTCAATTAGGGCGTTTTCCCGATAATAGAAGCCGCGCCCGGCCGTTATTACGCGAGAGCTGTCCTGAACGGACACCTCACCTCTCAGCGACAGTCGCTTCTCGGCCGAGCAGTAGACTCCTTTCAGCGCGCGGATCCAGTATCCAGCTTGGTGGATGTCGGGACGGTCAATCTCGATCGAACCATCCGTCGTCCCGGCCAGCCGGTCCCCGATGAGATGCCAGGGTTCAGCGGGTTTGGTGGCGTCCATGGCGGAATCTGCTTCCACTGGCAGCAACTGCTGGGAACTGTCCGCAGCCATCGCGGTGCGCACCGTGGAGCTCTCTGCCGCCGCCGGCTGGTGATAGCAGCCCGCAAGGGCGAAGACCAAGAGAAAGGCCAGCGCCTGCGGCCGGGGCATTAGGCCGCTCCCCTTGACGCAGACGAATCCAAGGCAAAGAAAGCCGCCCCGATGAGGCCCGCATCCACACCCAGGGCAGCGCGAACGATCTTTGGAACGTCAATTTCGCGAATCATGACGCGGTCGCGAAGGGCACGGCGCGCCGGTTCCAAGATGAGATCCCCCGCTTGTGACACGCCCCCTCCCACCACGAAGACGGCAGGGTCCAGGATATTGGTGAGGTTCGCCAGAGCCGCACCCAGGATTTCTCCGGATTCGCAAAAGGTCTCACTGGCCGCCTTGTCACCCAGCTCAACTGCATCCGCCAAGAGCTTCGGGCTCAGAGCCTCCCTATCCCCCCGTGCCAGATCGAAGGCAGGCGCGCCGGACCTCCATGTGTCACGTTCCAGATACCGGGAGACGATGCCACGTTTTCCAATGTAAATCTCCAGGCACCCTCGTCCCCCGCATGGGCAGGGTGGTCCATCCAAATGGATTGACATGTGACCGATCTCGCCTGCAAATCCGTGCTTGCCGCCCAGCACACGTCCGTCCGTGACGATGGCCCCCCCCACACCAGTGCCGAGGGTGAGGGCAATGACTGGAGAACTGCCCCTTCCGGCGCCGGTGCGCGCCTCAGCCAGGCCAAAGGCATCGGCATCGTTCAGCACATAAACCGGGGCCCCCAGTTCATGCTCCAGAAGCGCTGCCAGAGGAACTTCAGTCCAGCACGGGAGATTCGGAGAGGTATGCACGACCCCCTCTCGGTTGCTTACGAGACCAGCGCAGCCCGCACCGATGCAGCACCCGCCCAGAGGGGCCTCACCGGGCTTCCCGGAGACGCCTTGCAGCTCGGCAACAGAGCGAGCAATGTGCCGTACATCCTCCTCGGGACTCGACCCCAAGGGCGTCGGGATTTCATGGCGCGCCAGGACTTTCCCATCCTCGTCGACTCGACCGAGCTTGACCCCAGTACCCCCAATGTCGATGCCAATGGCTTCCCGCTTCACAGCATGTACCTCCTCACCTCTCATCCGCCGGAACAACCCACGCTAATGACATCCTCTGGAGCGAAAAGATCCGACTCTGCATCCAATCCGAGCTGATCCATCGCAGCCTCTACGGTGAGAAAGGACCCGGTTATGAGCACCGGAGCGCCGAGCTGCAGCGCTGCAGTCAAAGCCCCCCGCATGCTGGTAAAGCTCTTGGGCTCGAAGCCTCCAAGATGCGCTGACTGAGCCAGGTCCTCCACCGGACCAGCCCGGGTGGAGCGCAGCGGGATCAGGTACACCCGATCCGAGATCCCCCGCAGGATGCGGAAGAAGGACCGGTGATCCTTATCACCCAACATCCCCACAATGAGAGTGGGGAGAGTGGGGGCTACATCGCCGTTCATCCAATGCCGGTAAGTAGTCACAACCGTCTCGCACCCGCTCGGATTGTGCGCAACATCCAGGATGCACACCGGCCGACCAACACTGGAGGGCAGAACCTGAAAGCGCCCAGGCCACCGCGCCCGGACCAGTCCGCCGACACGGGCGCGCTCCGTAATTGTCAGACCGACCGAAGCCAGCAATCGCGCGGCTTCTTCCGCAAGCAAGGCGTTGCGAGCTTGATGCGCGCCAAGGAGTCGGATATTGCGCTCTCTCGCCGCGGGCACTCGATGCCCGCATGCTGCTCCAATCATCCCCCGCGGAAGCGGATGCCCCCCGCCTCGCCCCGACGTGTGGTGAGACCTCCCAGCCGGACGGTGAAACCGAAACCAGGTCCCCTGTGGGCGGGGTTCAACCGCTTCCAGTAAGGCCCTCTCTTCCAGCTTATACACGGGAGCGCGGAGCGATGCTCCGCGCCGCCGGAATACCTCCTCCACACCCGCGGCGCTGGGTGCCATGAGAAGTGGAGTGGAAGGCTTCATAATCCCAGCCTTTTCCGCAGCAATCTGCTCGCGCGTAGTCCCGAGAGACTTGGTGTGGTCGAGTTCAATCCCCGTCACCACGGTCAGGGCGGGTGCCACCACATTGGTTGCGTCCAAGCGCCCCCCCATGCCGACCTCGATCACGGCAACCTCTACACCACCTTGTGCAAAGGCCTCGAAGGCCAGGGCGGTCGTGGCCTCGAAGAAAGAAAGCTGAGTCTCCTGGATGATTGTCCTGAGATCAGTCGCCAGCTGCGCAATGCAGTCGCGCG
>JAGMDA010000395.1 GCA_023128935.1 Candidatus Eiseniibacteriota bacterium
CACACTGTGGGATCTTCGGCCATTTCTTGTCTTATCTCCTCTCCATCTAACGGTGTCTATGAGGTGCGAGCCATTACGAGTCGCGTCCATGGACTGGTTCGGCAGTTCTTCCTCCACTGGAGACTGAATCATCCGACAGATTGCTCTCGCGCCCGCCACCAGCGTTTGAACTCCTCTATCTCGCGCACACCACTATCAAGGACCGCCTCATAGATGTGGACTGAGAGCATCTCGCGGCGATACTCCGGCAAACCACAGACCACCTCCTTGATAGCCAGTATGTGAAAGCGCGCCTCATCGGTCAACAGGTTAGCCCACCGGGCGCGGTTCGGGCTGCCCTTGGCGAACTCTTCTTGCCCGAGTGTCCACAGGTCGACCTTCCACACGGGGCCGCCGGCCGGGTCAGACAGCCTCAACCCCCAGTACAGGCCTTGGTCCGTCCCACTCGGCTGCCGGTAAGCGTCAGTGCAGGAGAACTTCCACACCCAGTTGATCTCTGCCAATCTCGCGCCCAGTTGCCAATGCCGGTTCCAATCCGGTGTGTCCTCTACGCGTTCAAAGTCCAGGTCACGCCAGGTCATGGTCCGCATGGCGTAGGAGCCTACCGCTTCGAAGCCCTCGAGCCGAAGAACCCTGCCCAGGCCCGACAGCCTCAACATGCGGTCGGCCTCGCTTCGAAGGCTCTCATCAAGCCCCAGAAGTCTTGCTTTTTCCGCTGGACCTGCACTTGAGTTCATAAAGCACCTCTATCCCTGCCGAACAAGAAGCTCAGCGGCGCGGCTTGTCCGCGTCGGCTGCAGCGCTTGGTTCGGTCTCCTCCCCTTCAATCAGGTCGATAGAAAACCTCGCTCACCGACCGCTCATAGTGAATCCGGTTAATCGTCTGCACAAGAGCCTCCGACAGGCATTTTACGGACACGAACGACAGTGAAAGAAACTGATCGGTTTGAGGGATGCTGTTCGTTACCACAACTTCCTTTAGGCCGTAGTCCGAGTGCAACGACGACAGACGTTCGCACGCTCGTCCTACGCAGAGATTGTGAGAGACCCCGAGGTAGACCTCTTCAATTCCTTTTTCGTCGACCAGCTTTCTAATGAGAGCGTAGATCGTCCCTCCCCCGCTTATCATGTCATCGAGAATAACGGCGATCCGCTTCCCCTCGAAGTCACCGATTATTTCGGAAATGATGACTTCCTCCGGGCGAGGCCTGTATTTTGACGCGATGGCGCACTTGACGCCGAGCGCGCGGCCAAAGTGAGTGACAAATTTTGACGCACCTGCGTCTGGTGCAACGGCAACGACGTCGTCTCTGCCTCGGAAGCGCTCGAACTCTTGGAGGAAGAGTGTCAGAGACTCGAGCATGTTGACCGGCATGGCGCCATAGAAACCACGAATCTGACCGCAGTGGGGATCCCATACAATGAGCCTGTCAATGCCCGCGGCGATGCTCAGATCAGCCAACAGGCGGGCCGTAGTCGGCTCCCGGGTGAACTTGGTTGGTTTGTCCTGCCGGGCATACGCCAGATATGGGAGTACTCCTGTTACGTGCGCTGCCCCATGCTCTCGAAGGGCTCGAGCAGCAATGAGGAACGCCATGTAGTTCTGGTCCACGCTCCGGTCGGAGGTGGGATCCAAGGTGGTTTGGAAGAGGAAGGCGTCAGAGCCGCTGACATGGAGATCAAGTCGAACACAGGTCTCGGAATCAGAGAACCTCTTGTCGATGTCTTCCAGCTCCAATACATCTTCTCGACTGCCCGATTCCCTGACCAAGGCGCGGTATCGCTTCGCAACTTCGCGCGATAAGTAGGAGCCCGAGCAGCAGCCTGCAATCAGTAGTCGTCCACGGGGTTCTCCTGTTCCTACGCCCTCTTCCAGCGCGAGACGTTCAGGTGTGACAAACGCGCCTGATTTGCTCGAACGCCGCTGCTCCGTCATCTGCTATCCTCCTGTCTTATTGGCGCCGAACGATCGCCATGAGGTGCGCTG
>JAGMDA010000396.1 GCA_023128935.1 Candidatus Eiseniibacteriota bacterium
CACATCGCGCGGTGGATGGGTGGTGGATCTGCCTTGGAGCGAGCGCTCCTGCGTCTTGCCGACAACTTCTTCGTTTACCGAGAGGGGCGCCGGCAGGCCAAAGCAGCGCACGCCGATCTCATCTACGAGCGCTACTCCCTGAACGCTTTTGCCGGTTCACTCTTGGCCCGTCACCTCGGCATCCCGCACATCCTAGAGGTCAACGCCCCGCTTACGGATGAAGAGGCCCGCTTCAGGGGCCTCCGGCTGGGGGCCCTGACGCGCTGGATGGAGGGGTGGATTCTCCGCCGCGCGGATCGCGTCGTTGTTGTTTCCAGGGCCCTGGAAATCCATGCGCGGGGCTTGGGGGTCAAGGCCGATCGGATTGCCGTGCTCCCGAATGCCGTGGATCCTCTGCTGTTCCGACCGGATCTGGACGCAGTGGCTGTTCGGGAGCGCTACGGTCTGAATGGCAGCTTTGTGGTCGGGTTCAGCGGCACCCTGAAGCCATGGCATGGGCTCCATCACCTCCTTGGCGCCCTGGCGAAGACCCCTGCGGGGTTGCCTGAAGCCCATCTCCTTATCATCGGGGATGGACCCGGGCGGGGTGGGCTTGAACGCCTCGCTGGGGAGTTGGGTTTGGCGGGCCGCGTGCACTTTGCCGGCACGGTTGCCCACGAGGAAGTGGGGGAGTTTCTGGCTGCCTGCGACGTTCTCACTGCCCCCTACGGGCCCCTGGAGGGCTTCTGGTTCTCTCCCCTCAAGTTGATGGAGTACCTGGCAGTCGGACGGCCTGTAGTTGCCTCGGCCATTGGGCAGATCGAGGAGCTGGCAGGGCGGTCCGCGGGCATCGTTCTGGTTCCACCGGGAGATGAGGAGTCACTGGCCAGATGCCTGCATGAACTGGCCGGGGATCCAGCGCGCAGACAGCAATTGGCCCATGCTGCTGCCGCATCCGCTGTCTGGACGTGGGGCAATCTGGTCCGCCGGGTCTTGACTATGGCGGAGACGGCGCGCAGGGAAATCTGGGGGTGGGAGGGTAGTCCACTTGTCATAGGCTACATCCTCAAGATGTTCCCACGCTTTTCTGAGACCTTCATCCTGAATGAGATCCTGGAGTTGGAACGTCGCGGTGTGCGGGTCGTTACTTTCTCGATGAAGGAACCAAACGAGCCGTTGCAGCAGCCGGGGGTGGCGCAGCTGCAGGCCATCTCCCGGGTCATTCCGGCCCTGGATCTCAGGAGCGCGTGGATCCATCTGATCAGCCATGCCGATTGCTTCCTGCGGTCTCCGGTGAGATACATCCGCACGCTACTGTTTGCTCGCCGTAGGCGAACCCGCGCGGCTTGGGTCAAGTTTCTCGTGGCGCCCTTCATTGTGCGCATGGCCCGGGCGGAAGGGGTGGAGCATTTCCATGCCCACTTCGCCAGTGGCCCTGCGCGCCAAGCGAAGTTGGCATCGCTGCTTTCGGGCCTCCCGTTCAGCTTCACCGCCCACGCCAAGGATCTCTTCTGGTCGGGTCATCACCACGGCGAGAACAACAAGCTGAAGAAGCGCGTCCGCCTGGCTTCCTTTGTCGTCACCATCAGCGAGTACAACCGACGCTTCATTGAGAGGATGGGGTTCAAGGTTCCGCGCAGGCGCCTCGTGACCATCCACAATGGGTTGGATCTGGAGCGCTGGCCACACCTGAGGCCCGACGGATGGCCCATCGGCGTTGCCAGAGACGATCCCCCCCTCATCCTGGCGGTGGGGAGGCTTGTGCCCAAGAAAGGTTTCCACGTTCTCATCGAAGCTTGCCGTGTGCTTGCGGGCGAGGGCTTGTGCTTTCGCTGCGTCGTAGCCGGTGAGGGTCCGGAAAGACAACACCTTGAGGCGCTCATTCGAGAATGCGCTCTGGAGAAGATCGTGTCGCTTCCTGGGTCCATTCCACAGGACCAGCTGATGACCGACTACTACCGCCGTGCCGCGCTTCTGGTTCAACCCTCTGTCGTGGGTTCTGATGGGGACAGGGATGGAATTCCGACCGTGATCTTGGAAGCGATGGCACTTGGAGTGCCAGTCGTAGCCACAGTCATCTCCGGCATAGGGGAAAGCGTGATCGATGGAATCACCGGGCTCGTGGTGGCTCCGGATGATGCGCTCACCCTGGCTGTGGCCATGCGCAGACTACTGTTCGATCCATCCCTGGCTCCCCGGCTGGCTGCCGGCGGGCGGCAACTGATTGAGGCCCGGTTCAACCTGCGACAGAACGCGAAGGTCCTGATCCATCTGATGAGAAATGCTGCCCGGGGCGAGACGCGCTGGTCCCTAGGGAAGCTGCGCCAGCGGGCGGGTGTCGAGTTGCCCAGGAGGGCGTTGCGAGGAAACATCCTGGATGACATTACCGTGGAGAGCTAGCCTGAGTCCCGTGGCTGCCAGTTGGCGTGAGGCCCTGCGCTTTGGTGCCATTCTGAAGCGCTTCTATCCCTATCTGCGGCTGCAGATCGGATCGATGAGGCTTGCTGTACTGGCGAGCTTGGGCTACACGGCTACGATCCTGCTGGAGCCGCTACCCCTCCAAGTCGTCTTTGACGGGGTTCTCTTGGACCGGCCTGTCCCGTTGCTGGGTGTGGACTTCCATGCTCTGGCGGGCGGGGATTTGCGTATCCTCCTGGTTGGAGCAGCAGGGGCGGTGCTGCTCCTAGCCATTCTCAGGGGGAATCTCTACTACGCTCAGAACGTGCTCGCGGCCACCTCCGGGCAGGATGTGGTCATGGCTATCCGGCAGGAGCTGTTCCGCCATCTGCAGATGCTCTCCATGACCTTCCACCGACAGGCGCGTTCTGGGGATCTGCTCATGCGGCTTACGGGCGACATCGTCATGCTGCGCGAGATGGTGGTCGCGGCTTTGATCACCTTTCTGACGCAGGGTTTGGTGGTGCTGGGGATCCTGGGCATCATGGCCACCCTGAACCTGAGATTGACGCTTGTCGCCGCTGTGGTGGCGCCTTTTCTCCTGGTGATCCTTTCGATCTTCCGAATTCGTCTGGTGGAGGCGGCGGGTCGGCAGAGGAAGCGGGAGGGGCGTTTGGCTTCCAAGGTCCATGAGGTTCTCGGGGCCGTAATGCTCGTGCAGGCCTATACAGCCGAGCGGCATGAGGATCAGCGGTTCAAGGAACTCAACAAGCGGAGCCTGCGCGGAGGGGTCCGCCTGACCCGCATCGAGGCCCAGCTCAACCGCTCGGTCCAGATCGCCATGGCGATGGGTCTCTGCACGATCCTATGGTTGGGTTCCTACGATGTCATGGCCGGACGGCTCACGCCCGGCCAGCTGCTGGTTTTCCTGGCCTATCTGCGAGCTCTGTATAAGCCATTGCGCCAGATCTCCAAGTTGACCCAACGGATGGCCAAGGCCTCCGCATGCGGGGACCGCGTTCTGGAGGTACTCGATCAAGAACCTGATGTACAAGAGCCGTCACATCCTCTGGTGCTGCGGCGTGTCCAAGGCAGGATCACGTTTCGCGGGGTATCCTTCGCGTACCAGGTTGGTGAACCGGTGCTTGAAGAGATTCACCTAGAAGTGCATCCCGGAGAGATCGTAGCGCTGGTGGGCCCCACCGGGGGGGGGAAGACCACGCTGCTTTCGCTCATTCCCCGCTTCTTCGACCCGCTGGAAGGTGAGATCTTGATCGACGGCATTCCCATCCGAAGGGTGAGGCTGAAGTCCCTGCGCCGGCAGATAAGCTACCTGCTGCAGGAAACCGTCGTCATGGGAATGACGATCCAGGAGAACATCGCCTACGGTGCCATCGGTCGCAAGAAACCCCTGACCGACCAACGGGAAATCCGGCGAGTTGCACAAGCTGCCCGGGCGCATGAATTCATCACACAGCTTCCGAGGGGATATAACACGGTGATTGGCGAACGAGGCGCCACTCTTTCTGGAGGGCAGCGCCAGCGAATCGCCATTGCGCGGGCCCTCCTGCGAAGGGCTCCGGTCCTCCTCTTGGACGAACCCACCACGGGCCTGGATCCGGTCTCTGGGAAGGCAGTCCTGGAAGCCATGGAAATACTGACACGCAGGCGCACGACGCTTGTGGTTGCCCACCACTTGAGCACGGTCCTTCGAGCGGATCGGATTGTGTTCCTCGTGGATGGACGGATCGCGGAAGAGGGAACCCATGAGGACCTGTTGAGACAAGAGGGACCCTATGCGGAGTTTTTCCGCACCGAATGGGGCAGCCTGACCTCGCGCCCGGTTAGGGAGAGGGAGGCTGCAAGGGTCGGCGGATGAACCCCGGGAGGGTGGGAGCGAGACTAATGGATGAGAATCTGAAGGCATGGGATCGGGCGCTGAATCCACGGCGGGCACTGAAGCTCCTGCGCGAGACGAGCTCCGGATCAGGCTTGGAGATCGGCCGCCTACTGCGGATCGCTACAGTGAAACACAAGCCGGGTTGTCGCCTTACTGTCCGCTACGACGTAGAAGCCGGATGGGACGGGGGCGCCTTGGCACCCCGGGTGCTCTATGGGAAGCTCTATCGTGGCCGTCGAGGCGAGAGGGTGTACCAAACGCACAGATACCTGCGGTCCCTTGTGCGACCCACCGTCCAGTTCCCGGAAGCTCTGGGATACCATGCTCAGCGCAGGTTCCTGCTCCTGGATGGCTTGGAGGGGTTGTCGCTGGCCGATGGGATGCGGGGAGTGGAGGCTCACATTCACCTGGCTCATTTAGGCCATTGCCTGACAGCCCTACACAGCTCGCTCATGGCCAAGCCCACTGATGCCACCGGCAGCGGACCGTGCGGGAAGTTTCTGGGGCTTCATGATGCACGCGCCGAGTCTTCGGTTGTGGCGGGGGCGCGTGAAAGGATAGAAGCAGCTGCTCTGCCAGCGGCCGTCAAGAGGCGGTTCCGCGCGGCCCATGCGCGCTTGGCGGAGGGGCTCGTCCCGGTGGGCTCCAACGCCACAGCGCTGCACCGTCACATCGTCCACCGCGATCTCCATCCGCAGCAGGTCATCCTGCTTGAAGGACGCATAGGTCTCCTGGACCTGGATGAGGTTTCTGTCGGGGAAGCGGAATTGGATGTGGGAAACCTCGTCGCGCACCTAATTCTCGAGGATCTCCAGTGGCTTGGTGTCGCAGGGTTGGCGCCTTTCTTAACCCGAGCCTTCCTGCGCCCCTACATGGCTCATCTATCATTGGAGCGAGAACGCATGGCCCTGTATCTGGCCTCGGCTCTTCTTCGGCTGGCCTCCCTACGCCGGTTGAGCCAGTCCGATATCTCTGTTCTGGACTGGCCATATCTAGCCGGGGCCCTTATCAAGGAGGCGGTCGATGCTCTCAGCGGAGCCTGGCTTCCCTCAGATGATTGGGACGATCCTGACCTGGCAAGGAGGGGGCGTGATGAGAAGGTCACGACCACTCGCGCGCGGCGGCCTCATGTTGCTCGCCCTTCGTCTGTGGTGTAGTTTCATCATGTGGTTCATAGGGCCTGTCTTCTGGATGTCCGCCGCTGTCATGGTCGGGGAGCTTGATGGACCGAATTCCGCTGGTACAGGGGCTTCTCTGCCGTGATGAGCGAGCGTGGCGCCAATTCATTCGTGATTACAGTGGTCTCATCTACGCGGTGGCGACCGAGTTTCATCTCAAGGGCGCTGATCGAGACGATCTGTTTCAGAACACCTGCCTGGCGGCTGTCCGTGCCATCGACACACTTCGTGATCCCAGCATGCTTTCGCTCTGGATCTACCGCATTGCCCGAAACCGGGCCATTGACGCCCTGCGCCGCCGGCGGCCGGAGGTTTCCCTGGAGCAGCTGGATGGAGCCGCTCGATCCTCTGCAGCCATGCAGGAGAACCCATCCATCGTTGATGAACTTGAGAGGCTGGAGGATGTGGCGCGCCTCCGGGATGCCTTGGACCGGCTCGACGATCGGTGCCGCCGGCTCGTCCGGATCCTCTACTTGACGGATCCCCGTCCAAGTTACGCGGATGTCGCGTGCCGCGAGAAAATGCCGATGGGCAGCATAGGCCCCACGCGAGCGCGTTGCCTAAAGAAAATGAGAAGGTTGCTCAAAAGCCTATCAGGAGGATAGCGGTCTGCGTCTCCTTAAGTAAGACCCCATGTACGCTGCGGGCATCCGAAAGTGGAAGCCCATGCAAGCGACGGGCATCCAAGGCAGGGCTACATGGGGGGCATGCATGGAGTGAGGGGGCGCTGACTGGTGCGCACGAGAGGGACCGTGATTGTCATGAAACGAAAACACGCGAATTGGGAAGAGATCCTCGATTACCTGGAATCGGGGGAGCCAACGGAGACGTTTGTCAGCGCCCACCTCCGAACCTGCGACCGGTGCGCTCGGCTCTGCGCAGAGGCGCGGAAGATGCTCAAGCTGTGTGCGGCAGCGCGCTTGCCGCAGCCGCCGGCGGAACTCATCGAGCGCGCGACAGAGCGCGCGCTGGCCGAACTATCAATTGAGCGGGAGATGACCGAGGAGATCAGCCCGTCCAGCCCACCGGCATGGGCCAGAGCCTTTCGTGCCCTGGGCGAGGGGCTCGCAGAGATCCAGGCAACCATGGTAGCGGATTCCCTGGTCCCCAGCCATGCCGTGCGGGGTGGGGCGCCAGAGGGTTCGAGGACGATGATCTACAACGCGCAGTCCTACTCCGTCGCCATCTCCTTGCGACCGGATGCGACTGGCGCGGCGCTGCTCGTAGGGCAAGTGGTGCCCAAGACTTCGGCCAAACTGCCACCAGGGGGACGCCTAAAGCTCTGTGTCGGGCATAGAGAGCTGGAGGCAGTGCTTTCCCGGCACGGGGAGTTCGTGCTTCGTGATATTCCGGCAGGCTTGATGCGTTTGGGAATCGTCCTGGGCAGATCGCTCATCCGCCTTGATATCCCGTCGCCTTTGAGGGAGGCTTGAATAGGCAGTGAGTCGTAAACCTTGAGTCAATTGGTGCGGAAGCCAAGGGAATCGAGATGAAGAAGAACCGGAAGAAGGGCTCCGCACTCTCCGCCGAACGCGACGCTTCCTGGTCTTCGGGAGATCCGGAAACCATCGAGAGGCGATTGGCATCAACCGATCTCATTGCGGACTTTGGGATAGCCCAGGCCGTTCGCAATCTGGCCGCCTCCTATCTGATGAGCGATCCCTCACGTTCCTTGGCCCTCTCCAAGGCTCTTATCCAAGCCGTCCAGCACAAGCGATCGCAAGTGACACCAGAGGCTCGAGCCATGGCCTGGCGGTGCCGTGCAGAAGCGTGCCTTTTCACAGGGCGCCTGAAAGCGGCGCGACGAGCTTATGAACAGGCCATTGCTGCGGCTGAAGTGGGCAGTGACCAGGATCAGTTGGGTGAGATCCTGGTTGGATGTGTCCATCTGCTCGCCCTCATGGGAGAGGCCGCGGCGTCTGAACGCCTGGCCCGGCGGGCGGAACGTTTGCTCAAGAGGGCAGGCAATCTGATCTACCTCGGCAAGCTGCATATGAATCGCGGAAACGCGTTCTACCAAGGAGACCGCTTTCAAGAGGCCTACGATGCATATCGAAAGGCCTCCAGGGTGTTCGATAGGGCCGGCAGCCGGGATGCAACGTGGGTAGGCCTGCACATGAATCAGGCCATTGCCTGCACGAATCTTTCGCGGGTGGAGGAAGCGCGGCGGCTTTTTCTAGAGACCGAGTCTCATTGCGAGCAGCTGAGCTTGCACTCGCTCACCGCGCATGCGCGCTTCAACCGCGCTTTCCTGGAGGGCCTCCGCGGGGACTATCGCACGGCTCTCTCTCTACTCGAGGATGCCGGAGGGACCTTCGAGCAGCAGGGCAACCGGGACATGGTGGCGGCAACGCAGCGTGCGCGCGCCGAGATCTACCTCGATCTGGGGATGCCAACTGAGGCACGGGAGCTGGCGGGTGAGGCAGCCGACATATTTGCCAAGGAAGGGATGGAATTCGATACCGTCCTTTCCCAACTCGTCATCGCCCGAGGATTCCTCCTTTCCGAATGCGCGCCAGAAGCATCGCCGATCCTTGAGGCAGCGCACCTATTCTGCCGAGCGCACAGGATGCGACCCCGCAGAACGGCGATCTTGCTTCTGCTGGCCCAGGCCGAATTGCAGCAGGGCCGGGCAAGGCAAGCGAGTGCCCTGTCGCGGCGCGCACTGAAGGACTTCACATCCCTCGGGATGCATCGCCAGGTGGTCGCGGCCAGGCGGTTGCTGGCAGAGACGCTGCTTGCGAGGGGACGAGTCGAGCAGGCCGAGCAGGCCTTGGGGCCGGCGCTTGTACGTTCGCGGGGGCTGCCAGCAGGGGAGCGGCTCGGAATCTGGGCACTGGCTGGACGGATATCGCTTTCCCTGGGTCGCCGCCAGAGTGCGTGGCGGCGGTTTCGCCTGGCACTAGATCACCTGGAGGCGCAAATGCGGGTGATCCCGGGAGCGGAGTTCAGAGCGCGAGCCTTTGAGCGCCAGGTGCGCGTCTACCATGATCTGGTCTCCATGGCGCTGCAATCTCCCCGACCCCGCTTCGGATCGCTATTCCGTCTTGTAGAAGCAGCCCGCGGCCGCGGTTTTCGCGATCGCATGGTGGGGGGCAATAGCGCGCTGCGCAGGAGTGTGAAGGCCAAGCGGGCGATGCTGGGTTCCATGACCCGCAGGTTGGAGGAAGCGGAGTATGCCGGGAAGGGATCGTCCGAACCCGGGGTGCTCCGCGAGTTGCGACGCCAGAGAAGGGTAGTGGAGAAGGAGATTGTCGAGCAACTACGGAGAGTAGAGGGCGCGCAACCCAGTGCTCCTGGCTGGCGAGGTGCACCTGAACCCGAGAGGATTGCGGCCCTCCTCGAACCCCACGAGGCGCTGGTCGAGTACTTCGTTGTTGGAGAGCAGATCTTGGCGCTTGTGCTGCGCAAGAAGCTGCGGGCGTTTCGCACACTTCCCGAGACCGCCAGCGCGGTCAGAGCCTACGTGGACCGGATCCGGTTTCAGTTGGATGCCATGGCTCTCTCTCCCGGGGAACCAATGGGAAACCTGGCCTTCCTGCGTGGCGGTGCCGAGGATGCCCTCGCATGCCTTTATCGGGCCCTTCTCGATCCGCTGATGGACCTGTTGCCAGAGGCCGGGAAGCTGATCCTTGTGCCGCACCGCTTCCTCCATAGCGTGCCATTTGAGTGTCTGTACGATGGTAAGGGCTACATCGATGAGCGGTATGTCATTTCTCGGTCGCCGACGGCGGATTTTCTTCTGCGGCGCACGCGGAAGACCTCGCGTCTAGCCCCAAATGCACTCGTGTGCGGCGTGATTGAATCCGGCCCCAGCTCTGTGGCATCCGAGATGGAGAGCGTAGCCTCTCACTTCCCGCCCACCCGGGTGCGTATGCTGAAGAATCCGACCAGCCGGCAGCTCATGG
>JAGMDA010000397.1 GCA_023128935.1 Candidatus Eiseniibacteriota bacterium
CCACCGGCATGGAGGTCTACGACCCATCGGAGATCATCGAGTATGGGTACGGCCGGTTTCACAATGTGATCACCAGCATGGAATTCGAACGCCTGATATGTGCAAGCGGTCCCACTGACGGTCACTTTATGCGGCCATCGGACCGCACACAGCCCAAGAGGATCGGCTTTATCCAGTGCGTCGGATCCAGGTCCAAGAAGTATGGTTCCCCCTATTGCTCCAACATCTGCTGCATGAACACCGTCAAGGACACCCTGCTACTGGCGGACCACTATCCCGACACAGAATCGAAGGTGTTCTACATGGATATCCGCGCCTTTGGAAAGGGGTTTGAGGATCTCTACATGCGCAGCAAAACTACCGGTGTGCGCTACATCCGCGGCATTCCTGGCGAAATCCTTGAAGATCCGAACACGAGGAATCTGCGGGTGGCCGTGGAAAACACACTCACCGGACAGTTGGAGGAGCATGAACTGGATATGGTGGTCCTCTCGGTGGGTGTCAAACCGCGCGTCGATTCCGGTGCCATCCAAAGGCTCCTGACCCTCAGCCGCACCGGGGATGGCTTTTTCATGGAAGCCCACCCGAAGCTCAAGCCAGTGGATGCTCCCAGCCGGGGTATTTTCTTCGCGGGCTGTTCGGAATCGCCCAAAGACATCAAGGACAGCGTAACCCAGGCTGGCGCGGCTGCCTCGCATGTACAGATCCTATTGAACGCGGGGCAAATCACATTGGATGCAGTCACCCCGGTCATCGCCGAGGATGCATGCAAACGGTGCGGCAAGTGCGCCGCGGTCTGCCCATTCAACGCCATCATCTGGAGCAAGGGCCAGGTGGCCGAGGTCATCGATGCAGCTTGTGCTGGTTGCGGCAACTGCGCCGCAGAATGCCCGTTCGACGCGATCACGATGACGCACTTCACCGACGAGCAACTCAAGGCGCAGATCGCTGCCATCCTGGCAGAAAGGCCAGAGGAGAAGCTGATCACCTTCGCATGCAACTGGTGTTCATACGCAGGTGGCGATACAGCGGGAATCGCACGACTTCAGTTCCCAACCCATGGCCGGCTGATCCGCACCATGTGCAGTGCACGCGTCTCGGAGGACCTAGTGCTCTATGCCTTTGAGAAAGGCGCGCCGATGGTGCTCGTTTCGGGCTGTCACTTCGCCGACTGCCACTACATCAACGCCAACCGCCAGACTGTAAGACGCGTCGAGCGACTCTGGACCAAGCTCGAGAAGCTGGGCATCCGCCCGCAGCGCCTGCAGCTCGAGTGGATCAGTGCCGCGGATGGGCAGAAATTCGCCGAGGTCATGCGCGCGTTGGATGATCCACGCCGGGCCGTGACCCAAGAAGAGATAGCCCACACGATGGAAATCCTCTCCGAGCAGAGGCGCAAGAAGGAGGCGCGGGCAGCCAAAGCGCGTAAAGCGGCCACGCGCGAGAAGGCTGAGGCTGGTGTGACTGCCTAGCACCCCTCCCACAACCCATCACCCTGGTGTGTGGGCGGTGACGTGCCTAACGCGCGTCGGAGATACCGCTGGGATTGGGGGCAATCACAGCATCGAGGATTGAGGGTCGCAGAGGATGGGGGAAGCGCGAAATGGAGATACAGAGGGAATTCCGCTGCATGCGCTGTGGCCATGAATTCACTGCGGTGCACACCAAGGACGGTGAATTGGTGGAGCGCACCTGCCCGAAGTGCCGCAGCAACAGCATCCGTGAATTGAAGGAGAACGCCCAGGAATCATCCGCCTCCGCGAAGCAGAACTGAATCAGGTCTTGGCAGAGAGAGGAGCAGCAGCTTGACGGCCCAAGAGCCACGTAACAGAACGCCCGAACCTGAAAAGCCGGCTGTGGGCGCGGCGGGCGCGACCAAAACGGCAGAGGTGATGCACATCGATCTCGATGCCCGCAAGCGCCTCCTTGCGGTCATCGGCGGCAACCGCGTTACCTATTGCTACCAGTGCGGCGCGTGCGTCGGCGACTGCCCGAGCGCGCGCTTCTATGAGGGCTTCAACCCGCGCGAGATCATGCTCACTGTGCTATTGGGTGGTTTGGATGAGCTGCTCTGCCCCGACTCGATCATCTGGAAATGCTCCAACTGCTACAACTGCTATGAACGCTGCCCCCAGGACGTGCGTCCCGTGGAGGTGATCATCGCACTGAAGAACCTGATCAAGGAAGATGGACACCAACCCCAAGATGTACAAAGCATCTATGAGACGATTCTGAAGACCGGCCGGAGCGCTCCGGTCATCGCGGGACTGGCCCGCACGCGAGAGCGGCTGGGCCTACCCCCCCTGCCACCGATCGACATGGCGGAAATCCAAGCGATCCTGAAACCCGATACGGCGGAAGAAGGCCGTGGTCCCGAGAACGAATTGGGGAAACGGTCATGAAGGCGCTCTTCTTTCCAGGATGCCTCATTCCGATCAAGTATCCCCAGATGGAAGTGGCCGTGCGCCGGACACTACCTCCGCTCGGCATTGAGATCGTCGATTTGGAAGGCTTCTCTTGCTGCCCCGACCCTATCTTTTTCCAGGCCGCTGACAAGGTCGGCTGGCTCACCATGGCCGCCCGCAACCTGTGTTTGGCCGAGGAAGCCGGGATCGATATCTTCACGATATGCAGTGGCTGCACCGGAACACTGAGCGAAGCCAATCACATCCTCAAACACGAACCCCCCATGCGCGACATGGTAAACCGGAGGCTAAAGCGGATCGGCAAGGAGTACCGCGGCGAAATCGAGGTTCGGCACATCGTGACACTGATCCGCGAGAAGGTCGGCCTCGAACGCGTGCGTGAAAGTGTCAAACGCCCGCTCGAAGGTGTCAGGGTTGCACTGCACTACGGTTGTCACCTGCTAAAGCCCTCCGATATCATGCGCGTCGATGATCCCGATGAGCCGCAGATCCTCCACCAGTTGATCGAAGCCATCGGTGCTCAACCCATTGTTCATGACGAGCGTTTCCTGTGCTGCGGGAAGGCCTGTATTGACCCCGATCTCCCGCTGGAGATGACCCGCACCGTTCTGCGCTCTGTCAAAGAGGCCGATGTGGATTGCATGGGACTTATCTGCCCCACCTGTTTTTCGTCCTTCGACACCGGGCAACTCCTGATCGCACGGAAAACCGGAGAGAAGATGGACGTACCTCCGGTCTACTACTTTCAGCTGCTCGGCCTTGCCCAAGGTCTCACGCCAGCGGAGGTAGGCCTCAACCGCCATCGCATCAAACCGCTGAGCCTGTTTGAGAAGATTGGCCAAGGCGTGACTTGACCTGTCCCTCCCGAGAATCCCAAATGTTGCTCCCTAGAACGAATTCACCTTGCCACAAGGCGGAACTGACCGGGGTAGTGCACGGCATCATCGGCTCGGCCATAGCGTCGGGTGACAGCGCACGGCGAGACAGCAGCCCCCCCAGCCGGACGCTGCGAGAGAAAGTCTTGAACCACTTCATCATCCTCAGCATCGATCACGTCCGCGCCTGTCGCCGCCGAGTACATTCGCTATTACAACGGTGGGCGTCCATCGCAGGCCATCCATGGGATCCCAGATCTGTACCCGGAACTCCGACAACCTCCGCCGCCCGCCGGAAAGCTGGTGGCTTTCCCAATCCTTGGTGGCGTTCAGCACGACTATCGAATCGTGGCATGAGCCAGCACTCGGCCGTGCACTAGCCATGATCGCCAACCGGGACACGCGTGCGCTCAATCAGCTGGCCTACCCATCTAGGTTGCTTCCGCCTCACGACGCAACCTACGCCACAACTCCTCAATGCTGAGCTCCCGGGCCCAATGATCCATATAGGCCAAATCCAGTTTCGCCTGCTGCACCTCATAGACGCCAAGTGCATCCTTGAATTGCTTTTCACTGCCCCCGGATTGGATTGCCCAGTTTAGTTTCATGAGGATCGTATCCTCCGGACTGGAAACAGATATTCTCATACCCATCACTTCTTCCGTGTACCGGCGCGCAAAACGAGAGCGGTCGAACGGATCGTCGGTCAGGATCCAGAAGTCGACTTTGTCCCCCGAGTTCACATCGAGCAGATTGAACATGCTCTGATGGGTTATCGCCTCCCGCACACTGTCCGCAGAAAGGTAGTATTGTGGTGGTCGGAACGCCGCGATCAGATGGGCCGCGCCCGCTGGTTGAATATCGACGACGATATCAATATCATGCGTGGATCGAGGTTCGCCTTGCAGGCTTGAAGCGAAAGAGCCGGACAACAGGTGCTCGATCCCCGCCACATCAAGGGCCTGTAACACGCGCCTTAGTAGTTCCGGTTGTGACATCGCCCAAGGCGCTCCAGGTAGAGGGCCCTGATCTCATCGTCGGAAAGCTCGGGGAAGCTGCGGCGTAAACCATGGAGAAACAACTGCCGGGCAAAGGCAGTCAACTCAAAGGACTTAGACAACCTGGCTTCCGGTGTCATGCGGCGAAGTGCCTCGATATACAACCTGCGATTTGGATGCCGCTTGATGCTCAAATCTTCCCCCGCGGCTAATGGTTCTTCTTCCGTGGGCAATGCTACTGCAACGTCGCAGTGAGCTCAAGTCACGAGCGCGCCAGGGAACCCGGTAGGGTCGGGAACTGGCGCGGTGACGGTGGAGGATCTTCCATGAATATTGGGGTTGGCGCTCCGAATATTCATGGATAGCCTGTGGCTATGATTCAGCGACCCACCTACAGGGATATCCCGCAATTGGGAATCTCGATCCCGGCGCCCGCCATGCGCCGCTTCTGGACGATGTTAGCGCACTGCCACGGACAGACGCTGGCCGGTCTTACGGCTGTCCCTCCCGAGAATCCCAAATGTGTGCTCGCTTGAGTGGATTCACCTTGCCACAAGGCGGAACTGACCGGGTAGTGCGCGGCATCATCGCCTCGGCTACTTCAGTAACATCGCCTTCGTTTACGGTCTGGACAGACCGTGTGAAGCTACAGAGCCAAGAAACAAGCCAAGCCATCATCAGTTGCGCCCCGTTGTTGATTGCCGTTCACGGATGAGCGTAGCTCACGAGGTTTGCGGAGCGTCTACCCGGAGGGCAAGCACGATCTCGCGCCGGTGGACTCCCACTGCTATCGGGATCGATCAACTCCGAGAACTGAAGAGCGATCCGGTTTTCGGGAGGCACACCCACCCTCGCCAAACTCCATGACCGGAAACGGCAACCTCTATTGCCGCTCCTCCACAGTCGCCGGTTCTCGAGCCTTGTGCTATCCGGTGGGGTATAGCCGAAGAGGGAGGACTTGACGGAGAGGGAGAACTTGACGGTTGACTTAGCCGGCCCCTGGAACGTAGTTTTCTTATTAGCATGCATCACTTCCTCAGGCGGCGAGTGTACCAGGAGGGAGCAGTTCGAATGAGCAAGAGGCCGTTTCTCCACTCTCCCTGTGCTCCGGGAGGATTCGCTGTTCCCAGAGATCACGCTGTTCGCGGAGTTCCCGGAGTTCACGCTGTTCCCAGAGATCGCGCTGTTTCCAGGTTCTTCAATGCCCTCCTCTTCCCTATTCCCGGCGCCTTCTTGACTCTCCTTCTAACCACCTTGTTGAGTGGCCTGTTGGTTCTATTCCTGAGTGCAGTCACCGGGTCTCTTGCATCTGCCTCATCTGGGGAGTGGAAGGGCAAGCGGGTCGTCAAGGATGGCGTAGTGCACGTGATGAATCCTGCCGAGCCGATGGAGCCCCCTGCGATCTACGAGCTGCGCGAACTCTGGCGACTCGAGAGCGAGAC
>JAGMDA010000398.1 GCA_023128935.1 Candidatus Eiseniibacteriota bacterium
CCCGTGAGCAGCCCCTGCGCAACTATGTGAATTCCCTCTTCCCGCGCTTGCCGCAACTCGATCCGGTCCTTGCCCCGGACTACCGCGTGGCGCCCTTGCTCGCCGCCCTGCTGAAGGACTTCGACTGCCCGGAGAGAGCCTTCGAGCACCATGGGGTCGGCTTCCACCGGCAGTTTCAGAAGGGTTTGGTCTGACACTCCTGTCTCTGGCCGTGAGCACGTTATACCCCATCGCGCCGCCGGAAGGTGTCGGACCACTCCGCTGACAGTTGCCTGCTGCCTGAAAGTCCGGTGCCCGGGCCTTGGACAGCCCTTGCTTGCCGCTTTCCACCAGAGCCGCAACCGACCTACCCGCAGAAGGACCACTGGGCCGGTTCCACCACAGGCCGGTGGCATAGCGCATTTTGCCAGGGCGGGTGCAGGCTGACCCAGGTCGGAGGAACATTGACTGGACGCAGGCAGAGAAAAAGGAGCTTCTTGATGAACACCGATCTTGCCCGGCACATCGCCCTGTGGCGCTACCAGGTCATTGCACCCCTGCTTGCCCTGGTAGGCCCCCAAGGGATCCTGTGCCAAGCGATCCGCGAGATCGCCAGCCGCATTCATGATCACCCGCTGCGAGGACCGATCAGGATCGGCTACGGCACCCTCGAAGAATGGATCGCGGCCGGAGCCGCTGCATCGATGATGCCCTGGCCGAGAAGATCGAGACGCTCGCCAAGGACCGGCCCCATCTCGATGGTCCCGGTCTCCTGGGCGAACTGCGGGCCCGACGCAGCCCTGGTATGCGCCTACCCTCACTCTCGAGCCTCTACCGCTTCCTCAAAACCCACGGCCTCGATCAGCGGTGCGCTCCTCACCGCAGAGACCACCGCGCCTACAGCTTCGACTTCGCCAACGACTGCTGGCAGAGCGATGTCATGTTCGGCCCCTCACTTGCGCTGCCCGATGGGAGTCGTAAGAAGACCTACCTGATCGCCATCCTCGACGATGCGACCCGGGTGGTCCCCCATGGCCAGTTCTACTTCCAGCAACATCTCATGGCGCTCAAGGACTGCCTGAAGCAAGCGCTCCTCAAGCGCGGAGTTCCGGTCCGCTTATACATGGATAACGGCAAGATATTTCGTAGCCGCCTGATCCTCCTCATGGCCGCCCGGCTCGGCATCCATGTCATCCACTCGCGGCCCTACCGCCCGCAGGGACGCGCCAAGATCGAACGTTGGTTCCGCCGTGTCCGGACCAGCTTCCTCTCTCGCATCGACCTGAACCGCATCGACGATCTCGCGACCCTCAACCGCCTCTTCTTCGCCTGGATCGAAGGCGAGTATCACTCGCGTCCCCACCGCGGCCTGGAGGGCGAAAGACCTCTGGACCTATGGATGCGCCTCTCGGAAAACATCCGCGCCCTGCCCTCCGAGGTGGACCTCGATGAACTCTTCCGCGACGAGCTCACCCGGCGCGTGGGCAAAGACGGTACCTTTACCCTCAAGGGTCAGCGCTTCGAGGCCGGCCCCACATTGATCGGAGAGAAAATCACCGTCCGCTTCGATCCCTTTGACCTCCGGCGGGTAAGCATCACCGGTCACGATGGGAAGAAGCACGATGCCTTCCCCGTCGATCTGCAAGCCAATCGCCGCATCCGACGCCTGGCCGACGAACCACAGCCCCAGCGTTCCGATCCGCCGCCCCTGAAGGCCATCGAGTCGCTCGCCGCACAGCAGGATCTGCGCCCTGGCAAGGATCCGAGAAAGGAGGAGTAAGACTATGGCCACCAAGACCGTGACCACCAAGACACCGCGCACCAAGACACGGTTGAAAAGCTTCTTTGGGTTCACCGCCCTTCCCTTTACCAAGGACTCTGATCCCGATCACATGTTTCAGACCGGAATGCACACCCGGGCGCTTGATCGTCTTCGCTACCTTCTCGACCGCCGCGGCACCGGCGCCATCTTCGGGTCCCCCGGCAGCGGCAAGTCCCTGCTCCTAAACACATTCATCCGCTCGCTGGGCAAGGCTCACTATGCCATTGCCTACGTCACCCACACCACCTGCGCCACCCGCGACCTCTATCGTGACATCATTGACGAGGTGGACCCATGAACCATCCGAAGCGGCAGATGTGCATGGCCTTAAGAAGGCCCACCACCTTACTGGTCAAGGTCACCCCAAAAGGGTTCGTGCTGAGCGCCCTCGATGAAGAACCGGTAGCTGAACTCACCGGACGGATCGTCAAGATCCGGGTCATCAGGAAGAGGTTCGAGGATGGCGTGCTGGTCTGCGATGCACCCGATGGAACCCATGCCCGCAACGGAACTACTTGCGGTCAATGCCAGCACCCGCGGTGCCGCCCTCTCTTGCGCTGTCACCTTGCCGATAGGGGGATCGTCTATGTCATCGACTTGGCCTACACCTCGGCGGGGAACCTATTCGCCATCGAGGATCAAGCCGCCCACGCAGGAGATCAACTGGAGGCCTGGCACCTAAGGCTCTGCATTGTGGATCGTGGATACTGGGGTGAGGTTCAGTTCGCGCGCGAAGCATGAGCAAGCCGAAGACCCCGGCATGAAGGTGGCGCTCCGGCGCCACCCTCGCTGCATCAAGTCAAACTGCCCCTGGAATAAAGCGGGCCCCGAGGCCCCGGGATCACCCAGACCTCCGGGGGATACCGTGAATCCCTGCCCCTGGATGTACGCGGCTCCTGACACCAGGCCAGTCAGGCGAAAAGGCGGCAGCGACAACGAAACGTGTGCCGGAATCACGGGGAGGGATGTCGGTGGGACACGCTCCTCTGGCGATCATGCCTGCCCAAGCCTCGGCTTCAACTACACAGCAGGCGGGTAGGTTCTGATCCCTCAATGAGATGGAGGTTCTGCTCGGAGGTTGATGCATCCAACGACCTTGCGGCATGCATCTTGCCCTTCAAGGGATTATCGTATTGCGCTGGCGGAGCTAGCTCGTCACGCAGGTATACCAGGTACACCGGGTACACCAGGTACATTAGGTACACCGGGTACATCCGGGGACACTAGGTACATCAAGTACATCGGGGACATCAGGTACATCGGGGACATCAGGTACATCGGGAACACCAGGTACATCGGGAACACCAGGTACATCCGGGATACCACGTACACAAGGAGGCTTCGCCCAATGTGGTGCCTAATTCCACGTATAGCCGCCCTCGCTGTCATCATCCTCATCTTCCTCGTTGGCATCGTGGCGCAGGGGGAATGCGGCCCTCCAGTTCCTCCCTTCCTGGCCCATTGGGACGACTCCACGGAAGATGAATTGGGACACAATCATCATGTCTCTGTGCGCGTGGGGCTCGGAAGTGACGGGGAGCGATGCTCTCATTGCCGGCATCGTCTCCATCCTAGGCGTCATGGCGACAAAACCATGTTCCGCTATAGGGATGACGACTACGAACAGGTCTGCATCTCTGGAAGCTTCAATGGCTGGCGGCGGGAGCCCATGCAGCTGGATGCGGATGAAGGGGTCTGGTCGATCCACTTGCGCCTTGAGCCGGGGCGCCACCTATATCAGTTTGTTGTGGAGGACTTGGACGAGACATGGGAGGCCATCGATCCGGATAATCCCGCGACCGAACGGCTCAAGGATCGGGGGTGGGCTTCGGTGGTAGTCATCGATGACGATGGCGATGTCTCCAGGCGCGAATACTATGCCGGTTGGCGCATGGACTGCGAGCTCGAACGCAAGTACGATCATAAAGGCCCCGGCGTGCGCTACCAGCGTGCCGATGGACTCTTTCTCTGCTTTTCTCCTGTCCACCTGTCGGATGGACGGTTCGAGCCCTCGGTACAGGGCATGGTCGGGTATGGTTTCAAGAGCGACGAGTGGAGTGCATCGATCATGCTTCTCCAGCCGCTCGCTGCGGACAACAAGTGGCTGTTCAAGGCTTTCGCGTGTATGCAAACAGATTTCACGGATCAGACCGGTATCGGTACCAACGAGAACAGCTTGGCCGCAATCCTGTTCAAGGAGGATTTCCGCGACTACTATCGTCATGAAGGCGCCGAACTGGGCCTGATCTACTCGGGCCTCAATTGGCTTCGCCTCGAGGGCGGCTTTCGAGTCGGTGACTACAGCTCGATGAAACGCAACGCGGACTGGTCCATCAGCGAGGGGGATTTCCTGCCGAACCCCGCGATCGACCCGGGGACCATGCGCAGTCTCTTTGCCCAACTGACTCTAGGAAGGAAATTGAATCATCTGGATGTGACCTATGAGTACAGCGGCGAGGACCTTTTGGGCGGCGCCTATGAGTTCGAGCAGCTGACCGCGCAATACCGGGGGCGTTTGCGAATGGGGTCTAGACGCTACCTGGATTTCAGAGTCAAGACCGGCACGAGTCTCTCGGGGCGCCTGCCGATCCAAAGGCGCTATGTGGTTGGCGGTCTGGGAACGGTGCGGGGTTATGAGTATCAGTCATTGCTGGTGCCGGATCCGGCGATCGAACGCGCGCCACAGGGTCGTGAGATGTTTGGCGGAGAGAGGATGATGATCGCCAATGCCGAGTATGTTTTCCCGATTCGCGGTCATCTGGATTTGGTATTTTTCTTCGACACGGGCATGGCCTGGGAAGATCAAGACGCCAGTATGGATCTGGATGATTGGCAGAGCAGCGCCGGCATCGGATTTCAGCTCGGCGATGATGCCCTGCGGCTCAACTTGATCCAATGCCTGGATGGCGAGGATCGGGACATTGTCGTCCAGCTCCGTATCAATCGCATGTTCTGATCGGCAGGCAGCGCATGATGCGAGCAGAACAGTGGGTACGAACCGGATGATGCGAATATTATGAGCAAGGGGCACGATCCCAATCTGCGCACGCTCCTCTCCTGGGTCGCCCTTATCCTGGCGGTGTTCACGCCTGCCGAATCCCTGGCGGTCCCCAAGGCTGAACTGTCCTTGGGAGAGCCCTACTGCCGGGAAGAACGCTTCTTCATCGACGTCACACTGACCGCGATGTTCACCGAGGATATCCTTGCTGCACTCGAGTCGGGCCTGCCCGCGACCCTGATCTTTGACTGGCAAGTGCGGCGGCAGCGCTCGGGTTGGTGGGATGACGAAATCGCTGCTGGAGACATCGACTGGCGGATCCTCTTCGATGTGCTGGAGGAACGCTACGATGTGTTTGATCATGCAGGCAGGCGCATTGCCACCTGTCGAGACGTGGGAGAAGTCGAGCTACTCCTGTGCCGGGGGCGATCTATTGCCTTGGTCAACCTCGCCAAACTGAAGAGCCGCCACCGTTACCATGTTGAGGTGGTGGCCAGGGTGGAGCCCTTGAATCTGGAGGAGATCCGCGATCTGGAGGGCTGGCTCTGCGGAAGCTTGCACGGAAGCGGTGGCGAGGATGTGGTATCTAGTTTGTCTCAACACGTTGTAGGTGTCCTAAAACAGATCGTGGGGCTCGGCAGCAGATCCGTCTGGGCCCGATCGGAGACGTTCAGCATCGGGGACTAGATCGCACTTCTCACCGGAGCATACAGATACGCGGCCACAGCAGATGGTTGGGAGCTGCGGGGACTAGATGCGGGGCAGGTGTACCTGACCCTCTTGGACTAGATGCGGGGCAGGTGTACCTGGCCCTCTAGGCTCAGCTCCTCCAGGGCGCTGAAGTAGTCGGATGGCGTGGCCGCGAGGATTTGAGGGGAGAGGTGCTCCCGGTTCCATCGGCGAAGCGCCTTTCCCAATCCCTTCCACTCATCCCGCCGGCTCATGAACACGGGCAGGAATCCGATGATCGCCGCCTGGTGCCGCTTGCGCTGTTCAGCTCCGGCCGGCTCCGCGGAACGGGCCCTGATCGCGCGGGCAGCTGCGTCGGCGCAGATACGGTTGAAGAGATGTGCCGCGTAGGATCCCACACCCTTCTCCAGCGGGTTGATGGGAGGAAGTGGCCGCATGGGATAGAGAAGCAGATTGTGCTCTTCGGTGACGTACCGGCCGGGTGTTCCTACGGTGAGCGCGCCAGCGAGCATGTCACGAAGGGGTTCGTTCCCGGTAGGTGGTCTGTTCGTCTCGGAATCATCGGCGGAGGGGAGGAGCAGAAGGGCCCGCAGGTCCGCATGGGCCGCCGGGGCGAAGGCCGTGCGTTCGAAGACTCCCACCCGGGTGGGGTAAGGCAGGTTGGGCAGGGAGGCGGATGCGGGTGTTCGCTGGCCTGTGCGCAGGAGTTCCAAGCGACCTGATCTGGCCAGGTCATGGGCGCGATCCGCGGCAGCCTGATCCAGCAACGTGGCTGCCCAGTCTTCGGGCAAGGCCAAGCGTAAGTTCGGGTCCCGTCCGGCGGCGCCAAGGGCCTGTGCGAGGAGATCAAGGGCATTGGCCCTTTGCGGAATCGGTAGGATGGGGGCCAAGTAGATCGTGGCGGCCTCTGTGGCGCGGCGGAAGGTGATCTGGCCCGAGAGAGAAGAGGGAGATTTGTCTCGCCTCACACGTCCAGGATTGACCTCGATGAGCAAATCGGCGCGCACGGTTCTGTCGGACGGATCCGCGGGCACTGCCGCGGCGATTGGTGACGGCCAGCGATTTCCAAAGAGCGCATCGAAGTGAGGTTCGTAGTGGCGCGGAACCGATAGCAGGCGGCCGTCTGCCCACGCCGCCGTGAACTCCTCCCGCCGCCGGACGTCAATCACCCCGAGCCGCACGCGGCCAGTGAACCCTGCTGGAGGGAAGAACAAGAGCACTTGAGATTGATATTTGCGCTTCGTGCGCAGGACAGATGTGGGCTGGAACCGCCATGGACCCAGGGAGCAGTCCGGGGCAGAGAAGCACTCACCCCCATAGTCTTCCTCGAGAGGCGACATCATCCTCCCCTGCTCCTCCCCTGCCAAGACACGCCCTCGAGTGGCTCCAGCCTCAAACCTCGGGGGGCCGACATCCTCCTCCCCTGCGCATGCCACCCTGCGGCTGCTATGGCGTGGAAGGATCGGATGCGTTCTGCCCAAGGAGGTGGACCAAGCGCCGCCATAGCCGCCGCGGGTTTTCGCAGGCCAGCGAGCTCATGTGGGCGCAGGCCTCGAAGCCCCAGACGGCGACTGTTTCGGGACGATGCGAGAGCAGGCGCCGCGTGCCAGTGAGCAGATCATCTTCTTGGGCGCCTTGCACACGGAAGGCCTGTATCCACATCATCGTCTGGATTCCAGCGGTCTGCGAGGCGTTCATGGCTGCGTTTGTATGGTCGTCGATGAATCGATCCCGCTTCTCCTGACCCTCGATCCCAAAAGCCTGCCAGTAGGGATCGGTGCCGAACTCCGCAACCCCGGGAAGCCTGGCGATCTCTATCCAGTTCAGATCGGGCTGGTTCCCGGTTCCCCGTGGGAGAAGGCAGATGGATGAGCGCATACCGCAGCTGGCTGCATGACCAATGAGGTTCTTTAGGAAGTTGACCATTGAGCGCGTGCGAAAACGCTCGATCTCTGCCTTGGGGGCATGGACGAAATCGTCTCGCATCACATTGCTGCCACTGCCCTGCTCTGCCAGCGCGGCGGCTTCACGACGGCAGCGCTCGCAGACGCAGCATTCCCCGTCCGGATTGGCAGGGCCCCTGTGGGCCCAGTGCGGCTCGTCCCAGAAGATCCACTCCGCCCCCGTTTGTGACGCCGCGTCAGTCCATTCCCGCATGCGTTCGTGCAGCCCTGGGTTATTGAGGCAGGCTGCGCCGAGCGGGCGCCCCGATGCGCCGCGCTGCGCAAGCTCCGGCGCTTCGATGATCCAACGTGAGAAGGCTTCACCACCAAAGACACCGCCCACACCCCACGGGTCCAGTTGAACCTCCAGGCCTGCATCTTGGGAAATGGCGACGATGTCCTTCATCGTTCGGCGGAAGTAGAACAGGTCGTTCTCTGAGAAGGTATGAACGACGCGTTCGAATCCCAAATGCCGCAGACGCTTCATGTCCTGTTTGACGTGACGCGGAATCCGACATCCAAAATAGCTCACAGCGAGTTTCATCCGAGTCACAATCTGGAATTCCTCACACGTGGTGTGAAAGGTAGCGGCCGGTCTCCACTAATTGGGCGCTGCCCCAGAATGGTCCATTGGCGGGTATGTTCAAACCCGCATCGCTTGTATAAGTCACCGCGAGAGAACGGTGCATCCAAACTGCCGGAGGCCGTGATAAAGCGTGACCTGCCACAAAGGCGGCGGATCGACTCGCGCACGATCAGCTCTCCCAGACCCCGATGGCGGAAGCGTGGGGTAACCTGTGTCCAGCAGATGAAACCCTCCTCCATCTCCTGGCAGAAGCCGCAGATTGCCAGCCCTACATCCATCCCGGAGGGCAAGTGCTTGAGAGCAAAACATCCATCCGGGAAAGCGTAGTTTGTCTTTGCCATTTCTAGAAGTAGCTTGGGAGTGGTGAGGGCGTGGAGGCTGGGGTAGGCCTTATTCATGAAGCGGCTGATTTCCTCGATGTCATTCTCGGGACTCAAGGTGATGATTTCGAAGTCAGCAGGAATCTCCCCCCCGGGCGGTTTGGGATCAGGGAGATAGGAACGGAAGTGGCGCCCAAGCACAGGGATCCCGAGCATGTGGCCCCAGCTCCGGCGCCCTGTTTCCATGACCGGAACAAAGGAGAGCACCTTGAGACGATGCCTCACCTGTGCGATCAGGTTCCTGAGGGTTTCAGCCCGACCTGCCAGGGACCAGGCGAATTCGATGGCATCCTCTGAGTAAGCCACCGCAGCACTGAGGCGTTGTCCGTCGGTGGAGACAAGATACTGGCACCCCTCGAGCATGGGCTTCACCGTGCAGAAGGGTGCGTGCAAGGTTGCGTGGGGCGCCTGAGCGTAGAGCGTCCTGATCAGGTTGATGCTCGTGGGATGTCCTCCCGGCTCTGTGGCCTCGATCGCGGTTGAGTTGCCGTTGGCTACTGATCTGACAATATCACTACGGAGCATAGGGAACTCCCTGTCCAACGGTCAAGATGCGCTTATTGCCCGGGTTTTTATGATCCGGGGCGCACCTCGAGAAGCGTGTGCACGCGCCCCTCCACATCGAGCAGCTCGACCCGGTCGCCGGGCACCACACGGGTACTCCGGCGGACTTCGATCGTTCCGTTTAGTCGTATATGCCCCGATTGGATCAGGTGCTTTGCCTCGCCTCCCGTCCCCGCCAAGCCTGAGAACTTAAGGAGACCATCCAGCCGAATGGCCGCAGTCACGATCTCTACGTTTATGCTCTCCATTTGCTCTAGTTTACCGAACTCGAGAGGAATGATAAGCTATAATATCAGAACTTGTATTGCAGAAGGCTGCGGATCAGGGGAATCGGTTCGGGCTGCTCCCGTGTGTCCAGTGGTCAGTCCGAGCTGCTTCCGCGTGTCCATGGCCCAGTCCTGGTTGCGCCCGGGGGTCAGGGGAATCAGTTCGGGCTGAGCGCGGGGATGCTTGGACTCGATTCCGGACGAGTGACGGGGGGAGTGGTTCCATGACGGATGTGCGTCCTTCGAGAGAAAAGGGCCATCTAGCGGTTGCGGCGATACGGGTGATCCGGCATCAGCAGAAGCGGCCTCCATCGCCGGATGAGATCGGAGACCTCCTGGGGTGGACTGGTGAGGAGACCCGTGTCGTCCTGGGTGGGCTTGTGGATGTCGGCATCCTCCACATGCAGAAGACGCCCTTCGAGGTTCATTATGACATCAGCGACCATCTGAAGCTGGAAGAGCTGGTGGTCGAGGCCGACAAGGCTGCTCTCCAAGAGGAAGTGGACAGCTTCAAGCAGCGGAGTAAGTCGAAGCAGAAGAAAATGGAGCAGCTCCTCAAGTCGGGAGGGATTGATGAGAGAAAGAGCAGACAGATGAAGGCACTGGAGGAGCAGTTCGCCGACTTCAAGAAGACCCCTCCCCAGCCTCCGATCTAGCCTAGGAAGGTGCTTCCGCTGCCAAGGAGCTCCGGTGCCAAGGAGCCCCCGTCCTCGTGAAGGGGCGCACGCCTTGCCAGTGACGGATAATCAGACCTGCCTCAGAGTACCTGCCAGTAGGCAGATGCAATTGAATTGCGCTGTTGATGCGTAACATGCATATATGATGCATGTTAGGATTCAGGTGTGGGGCTTTGTTTGCAGTTCTGTAGTTGGAGGTAGCTCCGAAATCTAGTATAATTGAGCGGATCTGGACAGTGGATGGAGCTATTGGCCCGAGCCTGTTGTCCTGCCCTGTCCTGCACGAAGTTTGGCAACATAAGATCTACCAGCAGATGATTAGGAGGAGGAATCAGATGGTTGGCAGGAAGAATCTCTATGTCTTTTTGGGCATATTTTTACTGGGCGCTGTTGCGCCTTCGATCGCTCTGGCCTCAGTGCCCAGAGTGGTGATTGCTGAGGACTTTGGGTCCCCCGGCTGAGCGTATTGCCCTCAGGCCCGGGCCGGGCTTGAAATCGTCCTTGAGGAGTTTGGTGAGCAGCTGATTGTCACGGACAACCACACATCAGGGTCTGTTAGTCATAGCTGGTGCTCGCAGCGTTTCAGCTGGTACTACCCATCGGGGGGGATCCCCCACGTCCAGTTCGACGGCATCTACTACGTCCATGGAAGCTATGGATCGCCCGAGGCCAACGCCGCGCAGTATCGCAGCAAGATCAACTTGCGGTTGAGTCAAACGGGCGGCTTGGCTCCTGTGTCGGTCGAGGGCACTCACGTCACCAGTGACCGATCGAGTGTCACCATGACGGTGCGTTTCCGCCTCGAAGATCCGGTGACCCTCCTGAATCCCAGGGTCTGCCTGATCGTTCTGGAGGATGATCCGCAGGGAACGACCTACAAGCACATCAATAGGGGTGTCTATCAGCAGTACGTCACCCTGACGAATCCTGGTGATGAGAGTGTCGTAACGCACGAGTTCACGCCCCTTGGTGGCGATTATTGGAACCTGGAAAACATCGAGTGCGTTGCGCTCATCCAGTCTCAGAGCACGAAGGAAGTCTACCAGGCTGGCCGGTTACCGCTTAAGCCGGACTTCGAGTTCGCCTGGGATTCTCCGATTCTGTCGATTCCGCAGGGCAACGGTACCGCCCAGTTTGAAGGCACACTCCTCAACAGCGGCGAGGAAACCGATCACTTTACGCTCGAGCTGGACAACACATTCGGGTGGCCTACCGAGTTCATGGTCGAAGGTGAGGGCGGCTACCACACGACGCCGAGCAGCGTCGCCTTGAATCCGGCGGAAGCGGTACAGATCTACATGCAGGTGATAACCGACGGGGAGGTTCGCATCGGAGAGGGGTTCCTGGACGTTACTTCCCAGGTTTCGGAGCGTACGCAGCACACCGGAGCCCGCGTATTCAATGGCAGCCCAGCGATCATGATGGTTGAGGATGATGGCTTCCGGCCCAATGAGCCGCCAATCCATGCGGCCCTGGATGCGGGGGGGTATCTCTATGACAACTGGGCTGTCTACGATGAGCACAACGACACAAGACCCGCTTTCGAGGACATGAACGGCTATGACCTCGTGCTCTGGCATCGTGGATTCGATGCCGGCGGCATGGACCCTGACGATGAGCAAGCCCTGATGGACTACATGGACACCGGCGGTGCGTTGATCTTCTCCAACCAGGACTTCCTCAGTTGGGCCCATACAGCGGCCTTCGCGGAGGACTATCTCGGGGTCGCAAGCTACGATTCCAATGTGGGGACTGGCAGTTCGGCACAGGGCGTGCCAGGAGATCCCATTACCAATGGGATGGACTTCGATCTCTACTACCAGTATGGCAGCTGGAACCGTGCGGACGGCATCACGCCCAATGCGATCGGAACGGGCATCCTCAACTCCGATGGCTATGGCATTGGCGTGAGGGCGGACAACGGGGGGGCTCGCGGCATCCTGTTCTCCTATGGCCTGAATGCCATGGACGGTGACTCTCCCACCGGTCCATGGCCCGAGACGGAGCTCCTGATCCTGCGCTCAATCGATTGGGTCCTGGAGCCCATATCGCAGGCTGTGCCGGACCAGGTGGTCGTGTCAGTGCCTTCTCAGATCAGCGGGATTACGCCCAACCCACTTAGCTTCAATCGGGGAGACGGATCTACGACGATCCGCTTGCGCATCTCAGGGCGTGCCTCAGAGGCGCCAATGTCGCTGGATCTGGTGGATCTCAACGGGCGTCTCGTGCGCGATCTTATGCGGGAACCGCTTCCAGCAGGTGTCGCCACGGCGTCCTGGAATGGGCAGGATGAGGGTGGCCGCCCTGTGGGCGCTGGGATTTACTATATTAGATTCACAACAGTCGAAGGCAAGCACAACGCCAAGGTGGTCGTCCTGCGATAATGGCATAGGGCCTAAGAGTCGCTAGTGCTCTGCCGACATAGCGTTCTGCGCTGCAAGGGGGCATTCGGGTTCTCAACGGGAGAACCGGGATGTCCCCTTCGCTTGGGATGGGGGGGGGACATCCCCTTCAGTGAAGTGAAAGACCAGAACGTCCCCTTTTTCCGAAGATAAGTATTGCTGACATACCAAGGCGCCCGACATCGTGGTATTCTCTGTCGCGTTCTATCGAGAATTGAGCAACTGGCCCGCACTTTTCGCCCGGCATTGTCGCGCGGGCGCGTGAGATACGCGCTTGCGGCAGATGGCTGGTGAGAGATGCGGCTTAAGTTGGGCGCAACGCTTCGAGGGGGTTGGCCATGATGTACCGTTGGCATGCCGGGTATGTGGCTTGGCTGATGAACCGGATCAGCGGCGTGCTGATTACCTTCTATCTGGTCTTGCACATCTGGGTCATCCATCACCTTTCCCATGGTCCTGAGACGTACAAGAAGGTCATGGATATTCTGAGCAGCAAGATCTTCATGTTCTTTGAATTGGCGCTCATTGGAGTCGTTCTCTACCACATGATGAATGGCATCCGGATCATTCTGGTTGACTTCGGCAACGCCGTCTGGAGCCACAAGACCGTCTTCTGGGTTCTCATGGCCATTGGTATTGTTCTCTATGTGATCTGTGTTTGGGAGCTTGCGGGCGGTTTCCTCGGTCTGATCCATCACGAGGCCTCCGCGATGCAGATTGCCCCGTAAAGCGGCTCCCGGCGCGTCTCTGGTTTTGGCTTGCGGCGCGTGATCCGCGCATTTGGGGAGCGGTCACTTCGCCAAGGGGGATGAGGCATGAGAGATAGAGGAATCGGGTCCGGCGGAGTCATGGGCTGGTTCTTCCAGAGACTGACGGGCATTGTGTTGGTGCCCGTTCTTTTGGTCCACCTACTGACCATGCATAGGTACCATGACCATGGTCTTGCCTGGGAGCAGGTGACCAATCTCATGATCAATCCCTACTGGAAGGCGCTGGAAATCACCTTCCTAGTCCTAGCGCTTTATCACGCCTTCAATGGTCTGTATGCGCTTTTCCAAGACTATGTGAAATCGTCCGGCGTGCGTCTGGTGCTCTTCAGCCTGACCGTCTTGGGCGGCCTCGTACTCTTCATTGTCGGAGTAGTCACGGTACTCTCAATCCAGAGTCCCGGCCTAGTTGGGACGGCTGGTAAGGTTTTGCCCTAGTCCAGAGGAAGATTCCATGAAGTTCGAACTGACCTATCACAAGCACGATGTGGTGGTTGTTGGTGCTGGGATCGCCGGCCTGTATGCCGCGCTCAAGACAAGCGCCAAAGTGGATACTGCGGTTCTCAGCAAGGTCTATCCCACGCGTTCCCATTCGGGTGCGGCACAAGGCGGCTGCGCTGCCTCCCTCGGCAACATGATGGAGGATCACTGGGAGTGGCACATGTACGACACCGTGCGTGGCAGTGACTTCCTGGGGGATCAGGACGCCCAGGAACTCCTGGTACGCGAAGCGGTGCCGGTGATGTACGAGATGGAGCATCTCGGCGTGCCCTTCGATCGAACAGAGCAAGGGCGGATCGCGCAACGTCCCTTCGGCGGCCACTTCGGCAATTTTGGAAAGTCGCCCATGATGCGTTCCTGCTACGCGGCAGACCGGACCGGGCATGCGCAGTTGCACTGCTTGTACGAGCAGTGCGTGAAGAATGAGGTTCGCTTCTACAACGAGTTCTATGCCCTCACGCTTATCATTAAGGATGGTGTTTGCCAAGGCGTGGTCGCCTGGGACGTGAACGGTGGTGGCTTGCATGTCTTTCACGCCAAGGCTGTTCACCTGGCCACCGGCGGCTACGGGCGTTGCTGGAAGATCACGTCCAACTCCATGGCCAACACGGGTGATGGACTCTCGCTTGTAATGCGGCAGGGGTTGCCGCTCGAGGACATGGAGTTTGTCCAGTTCCACCCGACCGGCGTCTGGAAGCACGGTATGCTGATATCGGAGGCCGCCCGTGGCGAGGGCGGCTACTTGATCAATGACAAGGGCGAGCGCTTCATGGAGAACTACGCCAAGGCCAAGATGGAGCTCGCTCCGCGGGACGTCGTTTCGCGTGCGGAACAGACCGAGATCAATGAGGGCCGTGGCATAAAGGGCCAGGATTGCGTTCATATCGACCTGCGCCATCTGGGGAAGGAGAAGATCATCACCCGCCTGCCCCAGGTTCGCGAGTTGGCGCTCAAGTTCGTGGGCCTCGATATGATCGACTCTCCGATTCCGATCCAGCCAACCGCGCATTACTCCATGGGTGGGATTCCGGTCAACCTGGACACCCAGGTGTTACGTGATACGGGCAAGACTGCGGTTCCTGGCCTCTATGCTTCAGGGGAGTGCGCTTGCGTATCGGTGCATGGGGCCAATCGCCTGGGCACGAATTCCACACTCGAGTGCGCCGTCTACGGCCGCATCGGCGGCATCAAGATGCTCGACTACGTGTGCAAGCATCCCGGGCACGACGATCTCCCGGAGGATGCGGCTGAAATGGCGAGGGAGGAGATTGAGCATCTGCTTTCTACCGCCGGCACAAAGAGCGGTGTACGTCCCGTAGAGTTGCGCGATCGCATGCAGGAGACCATGTCTGAGAACGTGGCGGTCTTCCGCCAGGCGGAGGATCTCAAGAAGCAGGTTGGTATCTGCCAGGACCTGCGGCAGGAATATAAGAAGGTCGCCATCGACGATGGCGGCATCAAAGCCAACACGGACTTGATTGAGGCCATCGAGCTGGGCCACATGCTCGATTACGCTTACATGATTGCCCAGTGCGCGCTAGAGCGCCCCGAGTGCCGTGGCGCTCACTGGCGCACCGATCATCCCGGGCGCAATGACAAGAAGTGGCTCAAGCACACCCTTGCCTGGCTGCATGGGGACGAGATCCGGATCGAGTACAAGCCGGTTGTGATTACGCGGTTCCAACCCGAAGAACGGAAGTACTAAGGGCTCGCGCGAGCCCTAAGGGCGTGAGATGAGGGAGACCAATGATGGAGAGGATCTTTCGAATCTTCCGGTTCAATCCTGAGACGGACAAGGAGCCCTACTACGATACCTTCACGATCGAGGTTCAAGACACCTGGACGATCTTGGACGGATTGAATGCCATCAAGTGGCACCACGATGGCACGCTTTCATACCGCCGTTCTTGCCGTCACGGAATCTGCGGTTCCTGCGCCATGATGATCAATGGCAAGAATGATCTTGCGTGCGAGAAGCAGATCTCCAGCGTGAAGGGTGAGATCACGGTCGAGCCGCTCAAGGGATTCCCTGTGACGCGCGATCTGATGGTGGATCAGACACACTTCTTCGAGGGCCTGCGCCTTGTCAAACCATGGCTCATCAACCACACGGCGCCGCCCACAGATAAGGAGCGGTTGCAGACGCCTGAGGACCGCAAGCTACTGGATGGAACCTGGGAGTGTATCCTCTGCGGTGCGTGCACCTCTTCCTGCCCCGCCTTCTGGGACAATGATAGCTTCCTCGGACCCGCAGCGCTGCTCAAGGCCTATCGCTACATCTGCGACACGCGCGATGAGGGATTGGACGAGCGCATCGGTATCTTGGACAGCAAGGTCGGCGTTTGGCGCTGCCACACGATATTCAATTGCGTGGAAGCGTGCCCCAAGGACCTCAATCCCACCAACGCCATTGTGCAGCTTCGCCGGCGACTGATTCAGGAGAAACTGTAGCGGTGAGCGCACTTTCACGTCCAAACCGGCTCAACCTACCATCCAGGCGTGAGGCCATAGAGCTTTTTCGAGGGCAGCGCCTCAATGGTCGGTAGTGTCACCTCCGTTGCCACCGGACCGGCATTACTCTAGGGATTCAGATAGGGAAACTCCCGGAGATCCGCCAACTGCGGCTTGAGTGCCCAGATATCCGATGTTCCGACACGAACGAATTCCGGTGTGAAGCCTTCAATCCAAGTCACCGCCAGAAAATCGATCGTCGGTTTGTCATCCGTGCAGGACTCTGTGTCAAGAATGTACGGCAACAGATCCTTTCCCGTACAGAGATAGCTCGCAATGAGCGTGTCCGCAGCGGGAATAGCAAACCTGGTAAGCTCGATCCTGAGCGCATCCTGTTGGAAAGCTTTAACAATCGACTCTCGGGAGAATCGAATGGGCTCGTTGGCACCGATAAGGAATGTAGGATTATGGTCGGGATTTCCCGTATCCATGGCGAAAACAGCGACCTCGGGGAAGGCCTCGATAAATGTCCGGGCAATAGAGCGGTCGGTTCCGGTGAGATGCCCTGCACCGACGCTCATGAATCCCCCCGGTTTCAGCCTCCGTGCGCAGAGCTTGAAATATTCCAGGCTGTAGAGGGCGGCCGTTCCTGTGATTGCCGATATAAAGCAATCGGTGACAATAATGTCATAGGTCTCGTCGGTTGTCTCGAGGTACGCTCTCGCGTCATCCCGGATTATATCTATCTTTGGATTATCCATCGCGTGGTAGTTGTATTCCGCAAAATATTTTCCCCCGCGTATGACCTCGGGCAAAAGTTCCACACACGTGACCCGCTCAGTGCGCTCATCCAAAGCCGCAGCTCCCGTTGAAGCGCCGGATGCAAGACCGGCGACAAAGACATGCTTCGGGTTCGGATGGAGGACGGTCGGAATCAGCGACAGGCCCGAATAGTACTGGCGATTCACGTGCGTAACGTCCACATCCGCAGCGAAAAGAACGTTGATAAAGAGAAACCGCCCCCATTCACGTCCGGCGGCATCCATGTTTTTGACCACGCTGACTGTGGCCGCACGCCCCTCTTCGTGATAGACTATTTCCCGGTGTCCACTCTTCATAGCCCGGGTGTTGAGAAGCAATGGCTTGGGTTGGACCAGCACGGCGGCGGCCACTAGTACAACGATTGCCACGCGTGCGACCACCAATGCCGGCTTTGTGTAGCGGCTGCCTTTCGCGTGCTGGAAGAAAATGTGAGCCATGATAGT